>NZ_JBVVAK010000010.1:0-116087 GCF_055792825.1 Microvirga sp. GN3 | reverse complement strand
GGCCGCTGCAGCCGCAGCACCAGTTCGATCAGCTCTTCCTTCGTCAGGCGCTGCAAATCAGTGCGATCCATGGCCCCATGGATTCAGGAATTGCGCCTGATGACAAGGGCGTGGGTAATTACCCTTAAGGAAAACACCTGCGTAAATTCCTTTACACCGCAAAGACTTATGGTCTGACTGCAAACCCAAGGAATCAGGCCTCGGCCGAGTTGTCAGCACCCCTTCAAGCCGCCTCTTCTATATGACTGGCCTGCAGGCTCGAGCACGAAGATCGTCCAAAGGTGGGAGAGCGCCTTAGAGGGCTGCAACGCATCGACCACGACGTTTCTCGGCCGCGATCTGAACGTCCAAGCAGTATCGAAGCTGAATATCCGGGAGGGAAAGTGGCGCGGGCGACGGGGCTCGAACCCGCGACCTCCGGCGTGACAGGCCGGCACTCTAACCGACTGAGCTACGCCCGCGCATTGGACCGCCGAAGCGGTGTGGGTGCGGTTTAAGGGCCACCCTAACCCCTGTCAAGGGTCGAATGCACTCATTTTCGAAAGCATATAAGAAACCCGTATTTTCTGAGCGAGAAAGCGGACATGTCCCACGCCTCGGCCTTGAATTTCTTAGGTTTCACTCCCCTGCCGGAACATCCCCCAGACTCTTCAGCGAGGTGAGGACCCGGTCGCATTCATAGAGCTCTTCGAGGGCCATCTGCAGCCCACGGAGGGCCTCCGGAGCCAGCCCCTGCTGACGAGGGAGACAGGCGGCGCTTTCTTCATCGTCAAGCTGCATTTCAGTGGAGACCTCAGCCCCCTCGGCGCGCGTCGACCCGGGCTCGGGAAGAAGGGTCGTAACACTCTGCTCTCCGCGCCCCACGCCCTGAACGAAGCGGACCCCTTCCTCTTTCAGGATCCGCTGAACGCCCTTGATCGTATAGCCTTCCCCATAAAGGAGATGGCGGATGCCCTTGAGCAGATCGACATCGTCCGGACGGTAATAGCGCCGTCCGCCCCCGCGCTTGAGCGGTTTGATATGGTTGAAGCGGGTTTCCCAGAAGCGCAGCACATGCTGAGGAATATCGAGGTCTTCGGCAACCTCGCTGATCGTGCGGAATGCGTCGGGGCTCTTGTCCATGACGCCGCTCGCCATAACCGGATCAATCCTCGCCTTCGAAGGTCTCACCGTTGATATGCGCCTTCAAGACGTTCGAAGGCTTGAAAACCATCACCCGGCGAGGGTCGATCGGAACCTCGACACCCGTCTTGGGATTGCGACCGACGCGCTCGCCCTTGCTGCGCACGATGAAGGAGCCGAAGGACGACAGCTTCACGGTCTCGCCAGCGGCCAGGCTGTCGCAGATTTCACCCAGAACCCGCTCCACCAGTTCAGCCGATTCGGTCCGCGAGAGACCGACCTTCTGGTACACAGCCTCGCTCAGATCCGCTCTCGTTATCGTCTTGCCAGCCATTGAGCTCCCCAGCGCGAATGAGTTCTTTGGTCTTGTCGTCCGTGACGACGCTATGCAGATGGCTCCCTACGGTCAACCGCCAAGGTAGAATTAGCGGATACCACCAGAGTCGAATCCGTTCCGCCTCACCACCGGATCAGGGCGCTCCCCCAGGTAAAACCGCCGCCGATGGCCTCGATCATGACGAGATCGCCGTCCTTGATGCGTCCATCCTTGCGGGCGACATCCAGGGCCAGAGGGATCGAGGCGGCCGAGGTATTGCCATGCCTGTTGACGGTGATGACCACCTTCTCCTGCGCGATGCCGAGCTTGTCGGCGCTCGCCGTGATGATGCGCTTGTTGGCCTGATGCGGCACGAACCACTTCAGGTCGTCGGCGCTCGTGCCGGTCGCTGTGAAAGCGTCCTGCACCACGTCAGCCACCATGCCGACGGCAAACTTGAAGACCTCGCGGCCCTCCATCTTCAGGACGCCGGTCGTTTTCGTCGAGCCTGGACCGCCATCGACATAAAGCTTGTCCCGGTAACGCCCATCGGACCGAAGATGGGATGTCAGGACGCCCCGGTCGGCCGAAGTGCCTTCGCCCTCCTGGGCTTCGAGCACGATGGCCCCTGCTCCGTCGCCGAACAGCACGCAGGTTGTGCGGTCATTCCAATCGAGGATGCGGGAGAATGTCTCGGCACCGACGACAAGGGCGCGCTTGTGCGAACCCGACTGCAGAAACTTGTCCGCCGTTGCCACGGCATAGACGAAGCCCGTGCAGACGGCCTGGAGATCGAAAGCCGCTCCATGGGTCATGCCGATGCCGGTCTGGATCATCGTTGCCGTTGACGGGAAGGTATAGTCCGGCGTCGAGGTGGCGCAGATGACGAGATCGATGTCGGCCGCCGTGAGCCCGGCATCGGCCAGGGCGGCTTCCGCCGCCTTGATGCCGAGAACGGATGTGGTTTCGTCATCGTCAGCAATGTGGCGCTCTTCGATGCCGGTCCTCTGCACGATCCACTCGTGCGAGGTCTCGACCAGCTTCTCAAGGTCCTGATTTGTCAGCTTGCGTCTCGGCAGATAGGAGCCGATGCCGCGTACGACGGAACGGGTGCGTTTCAAGATGCGCCTTCCTCAGGCCGTTTGGCCAACCGGATCATGGTCCAACATGCCCCGGATCGTGTTCATCAATTCAAAATGCGCCATGTCGTAAGCGACGTCGATGGCGCTCGCGAAGCCGAGATCGTCCGTGCCACCATGGCTTTTGACGACCACTCCTTCGAGCCCCAGGAAGACGCCGCCATTGACCTTGCGCGGATCCATCTTGTCCCGGAGAGCGTTAAAGGCCTGTTTCGCGAACAGGTACCCGATCTTCGCCATCAGGGTGCGGCTCATGGCCGAGCGCAGATATTGGGCGATCTGCTTGGCCGTTCCCTCGGCAGTCTTCAGGGCAATATTGCCCGTGAATCCCTCGGTCACGACCACGTCGACTGTGCCTTTGCCAATATCGTCGCCCTCGACGAAGCCGCGATAATCCAGGTGCGGGAAGGTCGATTCCTTCAGAATCCGGCTGGCTTCCTTGACCGCCTCGATCCCCTTGATCTCTTCCGTGCCGACATTGAGGAGACCCACGGTCGGGCGATCCAGGTCGAACACGATGCGCGCCATGGCAGCGCCCATGATTGCCATATCCACCAGATGGCCTGCATCGGCGCCGATGGTCGCACCGACATCGAGCACGATGCTCTCGCCCCTTAAGGTCGGCCACATGCAGGCAATCGCCGGGCGTTCGATATGCGCCATGGTCTTAAGGCAGACCTTGGCGGTCGCCATCAGGGCCCCGGTGTTACCGGCAGAGACGGCAGCACCCGCCTCCCCATCCCGGACGGCCTGGACGGCCCGCCACATGGAAGACTTGCCCCGCCCCATCCGGATGGCCTGGCTGGGCTTTTCGTCCATGGCGATGGCGATGTCCGTATGGCGCAGCTCGGTCGCTTCCTTCAGCTTGGGATGAGCGTTCAGGAGAGGTGCAACAATCGTTTCATTGCCG
Organism: Microvirga sp. GN3; assembly: GCF_055792825.1. Taxonomy (NCBI): domain Bacteria; kingdom Pseudomonadati; phylum Pseudomonadota; class Alphaproteobacteria; order Hyphomicrobiales; family Methylobacteriaceae; genus Microvirga; species Microvirga sp. GN3. The sequence goes on along the minus strand of NZ_JBVVAK010000010.1, from coordinate 112,600 downwards.
AACATCAGGAAACGGAGATCGGGATGGCGCTCCAAGGCCAAGGCTGCGCCTGGGATCACGACGGACGGACCGTGATCGCCCCCCATCGCATCAAGCGAAATACGCACCGGCTTCGGCATAAACGATTGTTCTTTCTTTTTTAAGTCATTCAACAGGGGGCGGAAAATAGCGGTTTGCTTTCGCTCCGCAACTGAATTCTGTAGTCCTGCGATCAGCCCCGACGTGCTGGAGATATGGGTTGAGGATGGCTGCTGCCAGCCCCTTACTTGCCTTCCTTTAGCTTGTTCAAGGCGGCGAACGGCGTATCCTTCTCGTCGGAAGGATCGGTATAGCTGAAGTCGACGCCGGGCTTGCGCGGATAGGGATCGAGGCCGAGGGCAAGGAATTCCGCCGTGAGCGCGCCGAGGTCAATCTGGCCATTCACGATCTCATCCGGCGGCTCGTATTCGTTGATATCGGTCGGAGGTTCCGCCGGCATCCCTGAAGGCTCCGCGAAATCGACCTCAACCTCTTCCTCAATCATGGAATCGAATGGGTCGAGAGTCATCACGCAGACCTGGGTGATCGAGGCCTTGACCACACCCATCACATGGATGCCCTTGGCGGAAGCTTTCAGCTGGTAATCTCCGGAGACAGCCTGGATCCCCGGCAGGCCGAAATCCCGGGCCAGCGCGGCACATTCCTCGGCCGTCGCCTCCACATGGACCTCCTGCCCGCGTGGCGGGATCTTCATGACGTCGATAAGCCGCGACAAAGGCCCCACGGTTTCGGGTGTCATCGGGTTGCCTCCTTAAGCAAAGGTCTCGGGCACGGGAAAAACGGGCCCTGTCTCCAGAAGCGTATCCAGATCCACTGCCTTGAATCCCTGATCGGCTGCGAGGGCATAACGCGCCAGAGGCGTGGCCGGTGCCTCGCTGCCATAGACGTTGCGGCCGAGGGCCAGCGCCAAACCTTCCTCGTCGGCGTCATTGAGAGGGGCATCATAGGCATGGGCTCGCCCGTAGAAGGATTCGGCGACTTTCTTCATCCGCTTCGGCACGACGGTGTCACCCACGCCCATTTCCCTCAAGGAAGCATCCATGTCGCGGAAGAAGGCGTCGGTCAGGTCCTTGGCGACCTCAGCGGCCGGATGCGGGAGCTCGCGCAGGGCACGCAGGGCCAATATCATATGCAGCGAGAGGGCCTCGAACCGCCCCTCCAGGGTGTCCGGGATGCCAAGTGCCGCATAGAGCCCAGGGTTGCGCGATGCCGTCGCAATTCTCTTGTAGAGAGTCGCGATGGTGGTTCGCCGGGGGTCCTTGCGGAAGAGACTGAAGATCACGGCTCTGCCCTTCCAAGCTTGTCAAAATCGTAGCCTCGGGTTACGCCATCACCATCCGTAGGCGCAAGCTTATCCGCGCCGCATTTCTGGAAGAACCGTACGATGCGTCGATATCATACTCTTTTGGTGCGCCTGGCTACTGCAACCGTTCTCGCCTCGTCCGCAGCCGCCTGCACGATGGGCGACGAGTTCCAACGCGGCTATGTCGTGGATGAGCGCGCCGTCGCTTCGGTGAAGAAGGGTATGAGCGCCGATCAGGTCCTCCAGACCCTCGGGACCCCTTCGACCGTGTCCACCGTCGGCAACCGCAACTGGTACTATATCAGTCAGAAATCCCGTCGCACGCTGCAGTTCATGGGCGAGCAGGTGGTCGATCAGCAAGTCACGGCCGTCTATTTCGACCAAGGCCTGCGGGTCGAGCGCGTTGCCCTTTACGGCCTGCAGGACGGCAAGGTCTTCGACTTCATCAGCCGCACCACCCCGGCTGGCGGCGAGGAATCCAGCTTCCTCGGTCAGATCTTCAAGGGCATGACCAGCTTCAACCCGTTCGGCTGATCCGACCATCATCACGACAATTCAGGATGGCCGGGACGAAGCCCGGCCATTTTCTTTGCACCTGCCAGCCAAAGGAAAAGCCCGCAGCTCTCGCCGCGGGCTTGATGTTGTTTGACTGCGCTGCTCTTACGAATGTGCGAGGATCGCGAGGAGCAGCAAGGCGATGATGTTGGTGATCTTGATCGCCGGGTTCACGGCAGGGCCTGCCGTGTCCTTGTAGGGGTCGCCGACGGTGTCGCCCGTGACGGAAGCCTTGTGGGCGTCAGAGCCCTTATGGTGGGTTGTGCCGGAGGCATCCGTGAAGCCGTCCTCGAAGGACTTCTTGGCATTGTCCCAGGCACCGCCGCCCGAGGTCATCGAGATGGCGACGAACAGGCCCGTGACGATCACGCCGAGAAGCATGGCGCCCACGGCGGAGAAGGCCTCGGATTTGCCCGCCACCCAATAGACGATGAAGTAGGTCACGATCGGCGCCAGCACCGGCAGGAGCGAGGGCACGATCATTTCCTTGATCGCAGCACGGGTGAGCATGTCGACGGCGCGACCGTAATCGGGACGGTCGGTACCGGCCATGATGCCCGGCCTCTCGCGGAACTGACGACGCACTTCCTCCACCACCGAGCCTGCTGCCCGGCCCACCGCCGTCATGGCGATGCCACCGAACAGGAACGGGATGAGGCCGCCGAACAGGAGACCGACCACCACGTAAGGGTTCGTCAGGGAGAAGTTCGGCGCCACGCCCTGGAAGTACGGGTATTGCGCCGCGTTCTGGGTGAAGTAGTTCAGGTCCGACGTATAGGCCGCGAACAGCACCAGGGCGCCAAGACCGGCGGAACCAATGGCATAGCCCTTGGTCACCGCCTTCGTGGTGTTGCCGACCGCGTCGAGAGCGTCGGTCGACTTGCGGACCTCCTTCGGCAGGCCTGCCATTTCGGCAATGCCGCCGGCATTGTCGGTCACCGGCCCAAAGGCATCGAGGGCCACGATCATGCCGGCGAGTGCCAGCATGGCCGTCACGGCAATCGCGATGCCGAACAGACCGGCGAGCTTGAAGGCCACGATGATGCCCGCGATGATGACGATGGTCGGCAGCGCGGTCGCTTCCAGCGAGACCGCGAGGCCCTGGATCACGTTCGTGCCATGGCCCGTCACGGATGCTTGTGCAATGGAGCGCACGGGGCGGAAGCCGACGCCGGTATAGAACTCGGTAATGACCACGATGAGCGCCGTCACGGCGAGACCGATGATCGCGCACCAGAACAGAGCCTGACCCGTGAAGTCGGCACCAGGAACTGCCCCAAAACCTATCATCTGCCACGTGACCACGGCAATTGCCGCCGCCGACAGGATGCCGGTCACGATGAGGCCCTTGTAGAGCGCGCCCATGATAGACTCGTTCTGCCCGAGCTTCACGAAGAAGCTGCCGATGATCGAGGTGACGATGCAGGCGGCGCCAATAGCGAGCGGATACATCAGCATGGTGTCGAGGGTCGCCTGGCCGGCGAAGAAGATCGCCGCGAGAACCATCGTGGCGACCACGGTCACCGCATAGGTCTCGAACAGGTCGGCCGCCATGCCGGCGCAGTCGCCGACATTATCGCCCACGTTGTCGGCGATCGTGGCCGGGTTGCGCGGGTCGTCCTCGGGAATGCCGGCCTCGACCTTGCCCACGAGATCGCCGCCCACATCGGCACCCTTGGTGAAGATGCCACCGCCGAGACGGGCGAAGATCGAGATCAGCGAAGCGCCGAAGCCCAGAGCCACGAGGCTGTCGATGACCACGCGGTCCGACGGGCTCAGCCCGGCGACCCGAGTGAGATAGCCGTAATAGAGAGCGACCCCGAGGAGTGCGAGGCCGGCCACCAGCATGCCGGTGACGGCGCCCGCCTTGAAGGCGACGTCGAGGCCGCCGCCGAGCGATTGGGTTGCGGCCTGAGCGGTGCGGACATTGGCGCGGACCGACACGTTCATGCCGATGAAGCCGGCGGCGCCCGAGAGAACGGCACCGATGGCGAAACCGATCGCTACCCGAATGCCGAGGAAGTAGGCGATAATGACGAACAGAACGACGCCCACGACGGCGATCGTCGCGTATTGCCTGCGGAGATAGGCTTTCGCGCCTTCGGCAATCGCACCGGCGATTTCCTGCATACGCTGAGAACCTGCGTCGCGCTTCATCACGTCGCTAATGGCCCAGAAGCCATACGCGATCGAAAGAAGCCCGCCCAGGATAATAAGGGTCAGTGCCATCATGCCATCCTTGTTATGGGAAAGCAGAAAGCCGCTCATCAAGGCCTGATTTCTGGCCTTGATCGGCCCCTACCCCCAGCGAAGTTCATATTTGGTGGCAAAAAACTAGGCCGTTCGCAACAATCCTACCGGCACAACTCACAGGAAGGCCTTAATACTTTAAGCGGGTGCGATCCCCTTCGTCCTCTGCCGCCAAGCTAGCAGAATTAGTGCGACGATGACGGGTGGAAAGACCAGCCAGTTCACGCTTTCCCAGCCGCCGGCACTCAGCAGCTTCCCCGACGAGAACGAGGCGATGGCGACCGAGCCGAAGATGAGAAAGTCGTTGGCGGCCTGGACTTTGGCACGCTCCTCCGGCCGGTAGCACTCGATCACCAGGGCGGTAGCCCCGATAAAGCCGAAGTTCCAGCCGAGCCCGAGAAGGACGAGTGTTATCCAGAAATGCGCGATGCTGATGCCGGATAGGCCGATGATGGCCGAAAGAGCGATCAGCACGAGGCCGGTGGCTGTCACCCGTTTCTTGCCGAATCGGGCGATCAGGCGACCGGTGAAGAAGCTCGGCCCGAACATGGCCAGGATATGCCACTGGATGCCGAGCGCCGCCGCGCCGACCGGATGACCGCAGCCGATCATCGCCAGGGGCGCCGCTGTCATCATGAAGGTCATGAGGCTATAGGAAACGAGGCCGGAGACCGCAGCCACGATGAAATGGGGCTGGCGCACGATCTCAATCAGGGGCCGGCCACCCGCCTTCGTGGCGGCAACGCTGACGGGGGCTGGCCGCAGGAACGAAACGACGATCATTGAGAACAGAGCCAGGGTTGCCTGCCCCAGGAAGGCACCGGCGAAGGGAGCGGCCTCGACCGCGTCCCGGGTCCAGATCACAGTCTGAGGCCCGATCACGCCTGCCACCAGGCCGCCTGTCATGACCCAGGAGATTGCCCTGGGCTTGAATGCCTCGGAGGCCGCATCGGTGGCGGCGAAGCGGTAGCTCTGGTTGAACGAGCCGTAGCTGCCGATGATGAAGGTGCCGAGGCAGAACAGGACGAAACTGAACGAGGCGATACCGAAGGCGGCAAGGCAACCGCCCGCAAGGCCGATTCCGGCCCCGATGATGTAGCCGATGCGCCGCCCCGCCTTACGCATTAGCATCGCGGCCGGAATGGTGCCGAGAGCCAGACCGAGATTGAGCAGGCTGACCGGGAGTGTCGCCAATTCCTTGTTCGACGCAAGGGCTTGGCCGACGAGCCCGCCGAGCGACACCACGATGGCCGGACTCGAGCCGCCGAGAGCCATGGCGGCCGCGAGAACCACGGCATTGTGCTTGGCTACGGCGTCGCTGGAAAATGCCTGGAAGGAAGTGTCAGAAATGCTGGTAGGAGCCGACATCGTAGCGTCTTTCGAGACCGTTCATCCGAAAGACCGGCAGATCTTGTCCTGAGACGACTCGGCCGATGACGGACAGGGTGATCCCGACGCTATCGGCCTCTTTCCGGAAACTGTCGAGTTTCTTTTCCGGAACGGCACAGAGAATCTCGTAATCGTCCCCGCCGGTCAACGCGAGATCGAGCAGGTCGGGCGAAGCCTGAACAGCCCTCACCGCGGCGGCCGACAGCGGGACCCGATCCGCTTCGATGAGAGCGCTGGCGCCACTCGCCCGCATCATCTTGGCGAGATCGCCGGCGAGGCCGTCCGAGACGTCCATGGCGGCACTGGCGTGGTTGCACAGTGCGGTTGCGAGACGATGGCGCGGCCGGGGATGGAGGTAGCGATCGGCGAGATGCGCCTTGTCGTCAGGCGACAGGCCATCGGCCCAGCCCGGGGCAGATCGGAGCTTCAGCCCGAGCGCAGCATCGCCGATGGTGCCAGTGACGCAAATCAGATCTCCGACCTGAGCCGTCGTGCGCCGGACCATCCGGCCCGTCGGCACTTCTCCGACAGCGGTCAAGGAGAGGGTCAGCGGTCCCCTCGCCTTCACGGTATCGCCACCGAGGAGCGGGCAGGAGAAATCCCGGGACGCCTCTCCCAACCCAGTAGCAAAATCGGCAAGCCAGTTCTCCGTCCAGTCACCGGGCAGGGCAAGGCTGAGCAGGAAGCCGGCAGGGTCGGCGCCCTTGGCGGCGAGATCCGAGACATTCACCCCTAGCGCTTTCCGGGCAATGGAGCCGGGAGCATCCTCGGGCAGAAAGTGGACGTGCTCGACCAGCGCATCGACGGTGAGGACGAGATCGTGGCCGGGCTTGGGCGTGAGGCGGGCAGCGTCGTCCTTGAGGCCAAGGCCGCCTTCACCGGCGATAGGGGCGAAGAAGCGGGCGATCAGACTGTCCTCGCCGGGGCGTTCCTTCGAACTCATCGGCTGACAATCCCCGCCCGCATCGTCTTACCGCTTGCCCTGCCCGGCGGCCTTCTTTTCCAGCTCACCGGGGCGGACGTCGCGGGTGACCTTGTCGAGCACCGCATTTACGAGGCCCGGCTCGTCCTCACCGTAGAAGCCGTGTGTGACGTCCACATATTCGGTGATGACGACGCGCGCGGGCACGTCCTTGCGGAACATCAGCTCATAGCCGCCCGCGCGCAGGATGGCCCGCAGCACCGCCTCGACGCGCTTCAGCGGCCAGTCGGCGGCAAGGGCGTTGTCGATCTTCACGTCGATCTCGCGCTGGTTCTTGACCACGCCCGAAAGAATGTCGCGGAAGAAAGCGTTGTCCGACGGCTGGAACTCGATGCCCTCGACCTCACGGCCGATCCAGAAGGTCTCGAACTCGGCGAGCGCGTCGAGTACGGTCTTGCCCGACACGTCCATCTGATAAAGGGCCTGGACGGCAGCGAGGCGAGCGGCCGAGCGCTCTGCTGGCTTCGTCATGATCAGCCCTCCACGAGTTGGCGCTTGATGCGCAGGACAGCCAGAGCTGCGTCCACCGCTCCGCCGCCCTTATTCAATTCATTCACCTTCGCGCGGGTCCAAGCCTGCTCCTCATTCTCCACGGTGAGGATGCCGTTGGCGAGAGGAATACGGCGCTCGACCGACAGGTCCATCAGGGCGCGAGCGCTCTCGCCGGCGACGATGTCGTAATGCCCGGTCTCGCCGCGGATGACGCAGCCGAGAGCCACGACGGCGTCGTAGGGCTTGCCGGCCTTCTCGGCGGCATCGAGCGCGATGGCGATGGTGGCGGGGATTTCGAGCGCGCCGTCGAGCGTCAGCACATCCATACTGGCCTGCGCCGCCTCGACCGCGCCTTTCGCGCCGCGCAGAAGCTCGTCGGCGAGGTCGTCATAGAAGCGGGCTTCGACGATCAGGATGCGGGCGCCGGGGATCGGCGGACGGGGGTTTTTCGGCTTATCGGAAGGCGCGACCATAAGAAATCCGTTCAGAATTCTAACAATGTCTCCGTCCTCATCCTGAGGAGCAGCCATAGGCTGCGTCTCGAAGGAGGATCCAGAGAGCACTGGAGAGCCCTACCCCTTCGAGACGCCGCTTCAGCGGCTCCTCAGGATGAGGGCTGTGTATGGGATACGGGAAACGTTAGGCGTTCCCCTACTCCGCCCGGCGCGCATCCGCAAGCCGCGCGGCATAGCGCGCCATGAGATCGACTTCGAGATTGAGCTTGTCGCCCACCTGACGCTCGCCCCAGGTGGTGACGGCTAGCGTATGCGGGATGATGAGCACGGAGAACATGTCGTCGTTGACCGAATTCACCGTCAGCGACGTGCCGTCGAGGCAGACGGAGCCCTTCTCCGCGATGAACGGGGCGAGCGCCGGCGGCGCCTTGATGGTGAAGCGGGCGGTCGGTCCCCATGGATCGTCGCCGGCCGTGATCGCTTCCTTGGCCACGATGGTGGCGATGCCGTCCACGTGTCCCGTGACGATATGGCCGCCGAGTTCGTCGCCGATCTTCAGCGACCGCTCCAGATTGACCTTCGTTCCGGCCTCCCAGCCGCCCACGGTGGTGCGATCCAGGGTTTCGGCGGCGGCATCCACATCGAACCAGCAACCGCCCTCGCGCGGGCCGACAGCAACCACAGTGAGGCATGGCCCGCCACAGGCGATGGAGGCGCCGAGCGCAATGGTGGCGGGGTCGAAGGACGAATGGATGCGCAGGCGCTTCAGGGTTCCTTGAGCCCCCTCGGCGGTTGCAATCTCACCGATATCGGTGACGATACCCGTAAACATCAGGGTCTCTCCCAGAACATTAAAAGATCAGAGCCGATCTGCTCCTCGGCCCAGCCATCGAGAAGGTCCATGCGGTCCTGGAGCGACGGCCCGAGGGCCGGCACATCGCCCTGCCCTCGGGCTGAGCGGCCGGTGATCAGGACCAGCTCATCGATAAGATCGGCCCCGGCGAGCGCATCCGCCAGTTCGGGGCCGCCCTCGCAGAAAATCTGTGTCAGGCCGCGTGTGCCGAGAAACTGCAACGCCTCCTCCAGCAAGACGCGGCCATCCGCACCCGCCGAGACCCGCAGGACTTCGACGCCCTGAGCGGTGAGCACTTTTTCCGCCTCGACCGGCGCCTCGACCGTCGTCACGATCCAGGTCGGGATGTCGTGTGCCCCAGAGACCACGCGAGCGGTTGGAGGCGTCCGCAGATTGGAATCGACAATGATGCGGATAGGCGAGCGGGCCTCAAGACCCGGCAGGCGCACATTGAGCAGCGGATCGTCTGCAAGAACCGTGCCGACCCCGACCATGATCGCATCGGCATGGGCGCGCATCAGATGGACTTTTGCATTGGCAATTTCACCGGTGAGCATCAGGCGCGGACCGTGGCGCGATCCGGCAAAGCCCTCGGTGCTGCGGGCAAGTTTCACCGTCACCGCGGGCCGCCGCTTGGTGACGCGGGTGATATGACCACGATGGAGCCTTTGACCTTCGCGGGCAAGGCATCCGGACGACATAGCAATGCCCGCCTGCGCGAAACGATCCCGCCCCTGCCCACCGGCAAAGGGGCTCGGATCGGATACGCTGACCACCAGCCGCTCGATCCCCGCGGCAACGATGAGATCGGTGCAGGATGCGCCGTGATTGCTGCTGCTGCGGGCCGCGCAGGGCTCCAAGGTTACGTAAAGCGTCGCGCCCCTGGCCCGCTCGCCGGCAGCCCCCAGCGCCACCCGCTCCGCATGCGGCCTACCTCCGGGCTGCGTCGCGCCTTGAGCGACGATGACCGACGCGTCGCCGCTCTCATCCACGACGACCGCGCCGACCGACGGATTCGGCCAGGTCAGGCCGAGGTGGCGCTCGCCCAGGGCAATCGCCAAGCGCATGAAGCGCTCATCCTGACTGGCCCGTTCGGATTGCTGCCCTGTCGCCCCCGGAGAATTCATTGCTCGCTCGGGGCGCGCTTTTTCTTCGGCGGAGGCGGCAGATCGTCCTCGGACTCGCCCTCAGCCAGCTTGCCAAGAATCTCCTCGAAGTCCTTGGCCTCACGGAAATTCTTGTAGACGGAAGCAAAGCGGACATAGGCCACGTCATCGAGGCCCTTCAGCCCTTCCATGACGAGTTCACCCACCGTCTCGCTCGGCACCTCGCCATCGCTCATGCTCTCGAGCTGGCGCACGATGCCATTGATCATCCGCTCGACCCGCTCCGGGTCCACCGGACGCTTCCGGAGCGCGACCTCCACCGATTGCTGGAGCTTGTCCCGGTCGAACGGCACCCGCCGGCCGGAGCGCTTCAGGACCGTCAGCTCACGCAGCTGCACGCGCTCGAAGGTCGTGAACCGTCCGCCGCAATCAGGGCAGATGCGGCGGCGACGGATGGACGAGGAATCGTCCGTGGGGCGGGAATCCTTCACCTGGGTGTCCAGGCTCCCGCAATAGGGGCAACGCATGGATCAGCCCAAACCTCAGGCGTAGATCGGGAACCGGCGGGTCAGCTCGTGGACTCGGCTCTTGACCGATTCCTCAATTGCCGCATTGGCCTCGTCGCCGTGCTTGGCGAGGCCGTCGAGAGTCTCGACGATCAGCTCGCCCACCTTGCGGAACTCGGCGACGCCGAAGCCGCGCGAGGTCGCGGCGGGGGTGCCGAGACGGATGCCGGAGGTGACCATCGGCTTTTCGGGGTCGAAAGGCACGCCGTTCTTGTTGCAGGTGATATGCGCACGGCCCAGAGCAGCCTCGGCAGCCTTGCCGGTGAGCTTCTTGGGGCGCAGGTCGACCAGCATCAGATGGTTGTCCGTGCCGCCGGCCACGATGGCATAACCGCCGTCCAGCATGGTGTCGGCTAGCACCTTGGCGTTATCGACTACCGAACGGGCATAGAGCTTGAACTCGGGACGCAGCGCCTCACCGAACGCGACGGCTTTCGCCGCGATCACGTGCATGAGCGGACCACCCTGGAGGCCGGGGAAGATCGCAGAATTGACCTTCTTGGCAATGTCCTCCTCATTGGTGAGGATCATGCCGCCGCGCGGGCCGCGCAGGGTCTTGTGGGTTGTGGTGGTGACCACATGGGCATGGGGGAACGGCGATGGGTGCGCGCCGCCGGCCACGAGGCCCGCGAAATGCGCGATGTCCACCATGAAGAAGGCACCGACCTCGTCAGCGATCTCACGGAAGCGGGCGAAATCCCAGAAACGGGAATAGGCCGAGCCGCCAGCGACGATCACCTTCGGCTTGTGCTCGCGGGCGAGGCGCGCGACCTCGTCCATGTCGATGATCTGGTCGCTCTCGCGCACCTTGTAGCTGACCACGTTGAACCACTTGCCGGACATGTTGACCGGGGAGCCGTGGGTCAGGTGGCCGCCGCAGGCGAGGTCGAGGCCCATGAAGGTGTCGCCGGGCTTCATCAGGGCCATGAACACGGCCTGGTTGGCCTGGGAGCCGGAATTGGCCTGGACGTTGGCGAACTTGCAGTCGAACAGGCGCTTGGCGCGCTCGATGGCGAGCTCCTCGGCCATGTCGACGAACTGGCAGCCACCGTAATAGCGGCGGCCCGGATAGCCTTCCGCGTATTTGTTGGTCATCACCGAGCCCTGGGCCTCCAGGACCGCGCGGGAAACGATGTTCTCGGAGGCGATCAGCTCGATCTCGTCGCGCTGACGCCCGAGCTCGAGCCCGATGGCGCGGGCGATCTCAGGATCGCTGTCGGCAAGGCTCGCCGAGAAAAAGCTGTTGGAGAGATGGCTGCGTGCCGCTTCACTCGCGCTCATGGGTTAACCCTCGCCTTCCTGTGAGCCCGGCTCGAACCGGCCGCTCGGACTGAATTTGCCCAGGCCTTTATCATGGCTGGCTCAAGGGAGCCAACCCACGCTTGAGACATGTCTACTAAGCTTTAGGAATGCAACAGCCCGCCAAAGGGCGGGCTGTTGGGAGCGTTGTCTCAAATCCTCAGTTCTGCAGGAACATCTCGGCGTCCGGCTCAGTCGGGGTGCGGCTAGCGACCGGGATCGCGTTTCCGAGGCCGTCCTTGTTGTAGATGTCGTCGCGGAACTGCACGAGGCCGTCCGGGGTCGCCCAGGCGGTGACATAGACCCAGTGGATCGGAACCGCCTGCGCCAGACGGGCGTCAATGCGCTCACCGGACTTGAAGGTCGCGTCGATCTGCTCGCGGGTCCAGCCGGGAGTGTCCTTCAGGAGCCACTCGATGTAGTCGCGCACGTTCTGGATGCGGATGCAACCCGAGGAGACGAAGCGGAAATCGTCACCGAAGATACCCTTGGAGGGCGTATCGTGCATGTAGACGCCGTGCTGGTTCGGGATGTTGATGCGCACGAAGCCCATGGAGTTCAGGTCGCCGCCCGGATCCTGGCGGAAGCGATAGCGGGTCGCCTCGTCCGAGAACCAGTTGATCTGGCTGGAGGGAACCTCCTGCCCAGCCGCATTGAAGATGCGGATCCTGTTCTCAGTGAGGTAGTTCGGCTCCTTCTGCATCTTCGGAATGAGGTCCTTTTTGACCACCGAGGCAGGAGCCGTCCAGAACGGGTTGAAGTTGATCTCGACGACCTTGGAATTGAGCAGCGGCGACTGACGGTCGATCTTGCCGACGCCGGCGGCGTGGCGGGTGTGGACGACGCCGCCCTCCACCGTCTCGACGAGAGCGGCGGGGATGTTGGCGACGATGTATTTGTTCGTCAGTCCGGAGGCGAGGCTGCGCAGGCGAGCCACGTTGATCTCGAGCTGGCGGATACGCATCTCGACCGGCACGTTCATGGCAACGACGGTCGGGCCAGTCATGGTGCCGGTGGAGCTGATGCCGTGGCGGGCCTGGAAGCGGCGTACGCCGGCCTCGACGTAGGAATCGAAGATCGGCGATTCGCCGGCCGTCTGGTCGAGATCGCCGGTAACGATCAGGCGCTGGCGCAACGCGATGACGGCCGGGCTCTTCGAGCCGATGCGCAGGCCCTGGACGCCCTGGACAGGCTGCCAGCCGCCGCGGGCGGCGATGTTGCGGTAATACTCGATCATCTGCTCGGTGGCAGCGAGCGACTCGGCCGAGACCATCGGGGTCGAGGTCCGCTGCACGCGGGTGCGGGAGACTGCCTCGTAGTTCTGCGACCACTCGGCCTGGCTCTGCGCGAATTGCTGGGCCAGGGCTCCGGTAGCCGGCGTGAAGATCAGGGCGAGCGATCCGGTCAGGAGGGTACGGCGAGAGAACATGAGCGCAGGCTCTTCCCGGTTAGATGTTGTCGACTGTGGAAGCGGCGGACGAATATCCGCATCTGCCCCCTCTCCCAGCGATAAGTGCCGGGATAGGATTAAAGAACGGTATCGAAAACGAGGAACATCGGGGCCGTTTTATGGCAAACGGGCCTGTCCGGAGTTTCTCGAGCCTCGGAACCGCCTTCGGCGCCTATGTAACTTTGAACTGTGCTCTTGAGGATACACTTCTGCGTGAGGAGCTTGGCCGTTCCGCAGCCGCCTCAGTGGTTCTCCTGAGCCGCCAGCCATGACATGCCGAGATAGACGGCCATCAGCGTCAGGAAGAATGCCACTGTCATGACGCCGCCGGAGACGATCCCTGGGAAAAATGCCGCGAGAATCAGGTGGCTCATGATGGCGAGCAGCCACATGATGCCGCCCCAAGTGCTCGCCATCCAAAGGCCGACCGCCGCGATCAGGTCGATCAGGGCGAAGTAGATGATGGTGGCCTGATAGCCCGTCGAGCGTGCCTCGAACTGGCCGATGGGGGTCCAGATGCCCAGGATTACGGCCCAGGCGCTCAGGCCCTTCATGATCCAGAGGATCGCCAGGACCCGCATGAACCAGGTGAGCACGAAGCTCCAGCGCATGATGGTGGGCGCGACGGGACGCTCCTCGATGCGATCGGACAGATACTCCCGCGCCGCAGTGGATGAGCTTTGGCTGCCGTTGCGTGTCATCAGGCGATCTCCAGGTCCCGGTCGCCGAGGCTGGCGAAGTGACGGTCGATGACGGCCCTGCCCACCTTATCCAGGGAAGCGGGCTGCCAGCGTGGCTGGTTGTCCTTGTCGATTAGGACTGCCCGCACACCCTCAAAGAAGTCATGGCCATCGCCGATCCGGGACACGATACGGAACTCGGTCTTCATCGCCTCCTCGAAATCCATGGACGCTCCCCGGCGCACCTGCTCGAAAGCGAGATTCATACTGGTCGGCGATTTCGCCCGCATGCCTGCGGCGGTCTTGGCGGCGAACTCTGACCCGTTTGCCGCAGCCTGGTCGAGGCGGGCCAGGATCTCGACGACGCTATCGGCGGAGAAGCAGGAATCGATGATCTCCCTCTCAGTCTCCAGCGGAGCCTGACTGGGATCGGTTGCGACCCGGGACAGGGCCACCTCCACGGGATCTCCGGCGATCAGCGCGTCACGCAATCCCTCGATGTTTCCGCTCGGAACCGCATGGGTCGCAAGCCCCAGCATCATCGCATCGGCACGTTTGACCCGCTCACCTGTGAGGGCAAGATACATGCCAGTCTGCCCCGGCAGACGCGGGAGCGCATAGGTCGCGCCGACATCAGGGAAAAACCCTATGCCGACCTCGGGCATGGCGAAGAGGTAGCGGTCGCCTGCGATCCGGTAGGCGCCATGCAGGGACACACCGACACCGCCGCCCATGACGATCCCGTCGATGAGGGAGACATACGGCTTTGGATAGCGCTTGATGGCAATGTTGAGCTGATATTCCTCGCGCCAGAAGGCGAGCGCCTCCTCGCGCCTTCCGGCCTTGAGGTCCTCGGTGAGCTGCCGGATGTCGCCACCGGCGCAGAAGGCCTTCTCGCCCGCGCCCTGGACGACGATCCGCGTGACGGAGGGGTCCTGCGCCCAGGCATCGAGCGCCCGGCGGATCTCGCGCACCATGTTCAGGGTCAGAGCGTTGAGCGCCTTCGGACGGTTGAGCGTGATGAGGCCCGCCTCGCCCTGCTTCGCGCAGAGAACTTCAACGCTCTCGTCCATGGAACACTCCTTCGTTTCGGTTCGGCTTAAAACAAGGCGCAGGCTAGCCGTCAATGGACACAGTGTCATTCCCGGAAGGACGCGGAGCTGAGAGGAAGGGACCGCACCCACGCGCTCGGCGCTATGATCCTCTTCCCTCGCCTTCGGCTCCCCCGAGGGTGACACCCCACGTCGGCCGTCAATGTATGGCTGGTTTGAGGGCAATTTCACATGGATTGGGCCGAACTGCGACCTCGAACCCTTTTTTAGAGCATTTTAAATGTGCTAACCCTCTTGGCCTCCGCCGGCGCATCGAAGCCGGCATTGGATGAGGATGATGTCAAAACTGTCGCCGTTCCCCCGCCGCACCTCGGATGAAGCTCCCTCTTCCTCCCTGAACCTGTCCCACCGCCTGCGACGCAACCGCAAGGCCGAGTGGTCGCGGCGGCTGGTACGCGAGAATGTACTGACGGCCAATGACCTGATCTGGCCAATCTTCATCGTCGAGGGCACAAGCGGACGCCAGCCTGTGACGTCAATGCCCGGCGTCGAGCGCCTCACCATCGGCGAGGCGGTGCGCGAGGCCGAGCGGGCGGCCTCCCTCAACATTCCCGCCATCGCGCTCTTTCCCTACACCGATCCTTCCTTACGCGATCCGACCGGGTCCGAGTCGCTCAATAGCCGCAATCTCGTTTGCCGCGCCGTGCGCGAGATCAAGAAGGCGGTTCCAAACATCGGTATCATCTGCGACGTCGCGCTCGATCCTTATACGAGTCACGGCCATGATGGCGTGATGGACGGCGATCGCATCCTCAACGACGAGACGGTCTCTCTCCTGGTACGTCAGGCTGTCCTCCAGGCGGAGGCAGGAGCCGACATCATTGCCCCATCCGACATGATGGACGGGCGCGTCGCCGCCATCCGCGGGGGCCTCGACGATGCAGGCTTCCAGGACGTGCAGATCATGGCTTATGCGGCGAAGTACGCCTCCGCGTTCTACGGGCCGTTCCGGGACGCCATCGGCACCAGCGCGACGCTCGTCGGCGACAAGCGCACCTACCAGATGGATCCGGCGAATTCCGACGAGGCCATGCGGGAGATCGCCCTCGATCTAGAGGAAGGCGCGGACATGATCATGGTCAAGCCCGGCCTGCCGTATCTCGATATTGTGCGCCGTGCGAAGGACACCTTCGCCGTTCCGACCTTCGCCTACCAAGTCTCCGGCGAGTATGCCATGATCCAGGCCGCAGCCAACAATGGCTGGATCGACGGAGAACGGGCGATGATGGAAAGCCTCCTGGCCTTCAAGCGTGCTGGCGCGGACGGCATCCTTACCTATTTCGCCCCCCACGTTGCGGAAAAGCTGAAAAATCAGGGCTGAAAGCCGACGCCAATAGCGAAGACCCCGTTTCGTGACAGGCTCACGGCTCATCAGGATCTGGTGCTTCACCGCTGTCCTATCGAGCCTGAGTCTTTTGGCGGCTTGCGGGATCTCCATCGATGCGGAGCAGGCGCGGGTGTGCCGCTCCGCCCTGCCCGCTCTCAATCCCGGCGCGGCGATTACCGTTGAACGGGTGCAGACCGGCCCCGTGCCGAGAAGCCTGCGGGTCGATTACCTGACCCATTATACGGACCGCCCGATCCTGGAACGCTTCGCGATCTGCCATTTCGTCGCGGAGGGACTTTCTCCCAACAAGACTGAACTGGTGGGCCTCGCGACCGAGGAAGGGCCGCTCTCCGGCGCCAGTCTCTATCTCCTGAAACGCTACTATCTCGAAACGCCGGAGGGAGCTGCCGGCGATCCGGGAAGCCAGCCGGCCGCCGACGTGATCGAGATCCCGATGGATGTCGCATATTGGTTGCAACAGATCCTGGTGAGCCTGCCGCGGACGGCGATCTATGCCCTGCTGTCGGTCGCCTTCGCCCTCGTGTTCGGGCTGAGCGGACGGATCAATCTGGCCTTCGGAGAACTGGCGGCGATCGGCTCGGCGGCAACGGTTGCCGGGGCCTCGATCATGCTGGGCTTCGGCGCGAGTTCGCCCGTTCTTGGCCTTGCGGCGGGTCTTGTGGCCTCTCTCTTTGCAGGCGCGATCCACAGCGCGGTTGGCGGTTACTTCACCATCGGCCGCATCGTCAGCACCAGCCCGCAGCCGAGCCTGATCGCGACGGTGGGCCTCTCCCTGTTCCTGATGGAATACCTGCGCCTCGTGCAGAGCCCCGTGACAGTCTGGCTGCCGCCCATCTGGTCCGAGGCCTGGCCTCTCTTCCGCGCCCAGAATTTTCTCGTCAGCCTGACACCGATCACGGTAATCACAGCCGGCATCGGTCTGATCGCGGCCGTAATCCTCCTTTGGCTCGTCCAGGCAACGAGCTTCGGACGAGCCTGGCGTGCTTATGCGGACGATGCCCTTGCAGCAGCCCTCATGGGCGTCAACGGCCCTCGCCTTCTGATCCAAACCTTGGCGCTTGCAGGAGCCATGGCGGGTCTCTCGGGGATGCTGATTGTTGCGCAGTATGGGGGCTTGGGCTTCGCCGGCGGCTTCCAATACGGTCTTAAGGCGCTGATTGCCGCCATCATCGGCGGTATTGGCTCGATCCCCGGCGCGATGTTAGGAGGTTTCGCGGTGGGATTGTTCGAGACCCTGTGGTCGGCATATCTCCCCATCGAAGTGCGCGACATGGCGCTTTATGCGGCCCTCGTCGTATTCCTGATCTTCCGGCCCGGCGGATTGCTGGGCTTCAAGGATCCGACACCAAGACCCGTTTAAGGGCGTATAGTAAGATTTCGGAGGACAATGTGGCCAATTACGCCATCACCATCGAGGATGTGAAGCGCGCAGCAGAGACGGTCGAGGGCAAGGTCCTGCGGACGCCCCTGGTGCCGGCCCCTCGCCTGTCGCAGTTGACCGGCGCGACGGTGTTCGTGAAGCACGAGAACATGCAGCCGACCGGCTCCTTCAAGGAGCGCGGCGCCGCCACGAAGCTGGAGAGTCTCTCCGAGGCTGAGCGCAAGCACGGTGTCATCGCCATGTCGGCCGGCAACCATGCCCAGGCGGTCGCCTATCACGCACGCCGCCTCGGCATTCCCGCCACCATCGTGATGCCGGAAGGCACGCCCCTGGTGAAGGCGGAGAACACCCGCTCCTATGGCGCCCGGGTCATCCTGGAGGGCGAGACACTCTACGAATCCGCCGCCCGCGCCCGCGCAATTGCCGATGCGGATGGGCTCATCTTCGTCCATCCCTATGACGACCCGAAGGTCATGGCAGGCCAGGGCACCATCGCTCTGGAAATGCTGGCCGACGCGCCCGATCTCGACCAGATCGTGGTTCCCATCGGCGGCGGCGGGCTGATCTCCGGCATCACGATCGCCGCGAAGGCGCTGAAACCTTCCATCGAGATCATCGGCGTGGAGGCCGCCCTCTACCCGTCCTTCCGCAATGCCATTCTCGGCGAGAACCGTCCCATCGGCGGCGCGACGCTGGCGGAGGGCATCGCGGTGAAAACCGTGGGTCAGTTGCCCCTGCCCATCGTGCGCGATCTCGTGTCCGAGATCATCCCGGTCGAGGAGGCGTTGATCGAGCGCGCGGTCAATGCCTATGCCACCCTGCAGAGGACGATGGCGGAGGGCGCGGGCGCTGCGGGCCTCGCCGCCATGCTGGCAGAGCCTGAGCGGTTCCAGGGCAAGCGTGTCGGTCTCGTGCTCTGCGGTGGCAATATCGATGCGCGGATCCTGGCCTCCGTCATGGTACGTGAGCTGGAGCGGGACGACCGGATCACTTCCTTCCGCATCACCTCCCATGACAGGCCCGGCTTCCTGGGGCGTGTGGCGAGCCTTCTCGGCAATCTGGGCGCCAATATTCTCGAGGTCTCACACGGGCGCCTCTTCCTGGACGTGCCGGCCAAGGGCGTTTCCATCGACATCACTATCGAAACGCGGGACAGACAACATACATTGGAGGTGTTCGAGGCCCTTGCGGCGGAGGGGCTCGCACCGCAGCGGATCGAATCCCGCAGCCTGCCCGAGACCGCCTTTTGAGGAGAGACCGATGGTCAATCGACCGTACCCGCCGACGCTGAACTACCCGTCCTACGAGTTGGACACCCGTTTGACGGAAGGCGTCATCTCCCGGCGCTTCTGGGCCTACCTGATCGATCTGGTCGTGATCGGACTCTGGGTCGTGCTGATTTCCATCGCCATCTTCTTTCTTGGAATCATCACGCTCGGTCTCGCCTGGGGGCTGTTCTTCGCCCTGCCGCTCACGGCCCTGATCTTCATCTTCTACAACGCCTTCACCATCGGCGGAGCGTCCCAGGCGACGGTCGGAATGCGCACCATGGGCCTGCGCGTAATCAACCCGCAGACTGGCAGAGGCGTCTCGCCGCTCGCTGCAGCCGTGCATGCGCTGTTCTTCTATGTCGCGATCTCGACCTTCCTGCTCTGGGCCTGCGACGTGCTCGTCGGCTTCGTCCGGGACGACCGGCGCTTCATCCGCGACCTGCTGACTGGCATGATGGTCGTGCGGGCGTAAGCCATCGGACTCCACCGTCGCCGCCGGCCTTGTGCCGGTGATCCCGATGCGAGAAGTGCTACGGTGTCGTTCCCGGCCGGAGCGAAGCGGAGGGGAAGGGAATCCATCGCGCTGAGTATGTGAGTGGATCTCCTTCCCGCGCCTGCGGCGCGCCGGGGATGACAGCGGGGGCTCGAGTCTTTTCGGAAACAAAGCCCTGTGACATTCCCCCTTCTTTTCCTGGACGTTGCGGACACCAATGTTATCCTTGAGCGTTGATGAAGCGCTCAAGGTTTCTCCACAGGGCAATCCCGCTTGACGAGCCAGCCACGCGACGCACCGCAATTCTACCTCACCTCTCCCTCCGCATGCCCCTATCTGCCGGGTAAGGAGGAACGCAAAGTCTTCACGCATATCGTGGGGCGCCGCGGCCGTGAGCTGAACGAGATCCTCACACAGGGAGGATTCCGCCGGTCGCAGACCATCGCCTACCGACCAGCCTGCGACGCATGCCGTGCCTGCGTCTCGGTTCGCGTGCTCGTGGACGAGTTCGAGCCGTCAGGCAACTTGAAGCGGGTTTTGAAGGACAATACCGATCTCATCGGCAACGCCCTGCCCAACCGCCCGACATCGGAGCAATACTCGCTTTTTCGACGCTACGTCGATGCGCGCCATGCCGACGGTGGCATGGCCGACATGACTGTGCTCGACTATTCCATGATGGTCGAAGACAGCCACGTGGACACGAAGGTGATCGAGTATCGCCGGCGCGGAATCGATAGCGGCATCACCGGCAAGGGATCGGGCGACCTGATCGCCGTTGGCCTCACCGACGAGATGAGCGACGGACTCTCCATGGTCTACTCATTCTATGAGCCGGAGATGCACGACCGCAGTCTCGGCACCTTCATGATCCTCGACCATATCCGCCGCGCGAAGGCGATGGGTTTACCCTATCTCTATCTCGGCTACTGGGTCGATGGCTCGAAGAAGATGGGCTACAAGGCCCGCTTCAAGCCGCAGGAGCGGCTTCTAGCGCATGGCTGGGTGCGGGTGGACTAAAAAAGCAGACATACACGCGACGGCGACCGAACTCTCAACACGTCATCACCGGCCATGCGCCGGTGATGACGTGTTGAGGAAAAGCGTCGCGCTTTTCAAATCGGGATGGCCGGGACAAGCCCGGCCATGACGTGGGAAAGTTCGTCAACCGATCCCGGATCGGCTTGCGCCGTCCGGGATGACGTTTGACTTAGTTTCACTCCCCGAACCTGTTCGACTTGGGGAAGCCCTTCGGCGGCAGGCGGCCGGCTTCGGTGCGATCGCCCATCCAGTCGCGCAAATCTTCCTTGGCGACCGTCCAGGTACGACCCGAGGTGTCCTTCCAGGTCAGTCCTTCCTTCAGCTTGAAGACCTTGGCGTCGGAGACGCCGCCATCCTTGTAGCGCTGGAGGCGCACGCCCTTGCCGCGTGTCATTTCCGGCACCTGCTTCGCAGGGAAGATCAGCAGCTTGCGGTTCTCGCCGATGATCGCGACATGGTCGCCCTCGGCCTCGGTGCACACCACCATCTTGGCGGGCGCGTCGAGGTTGAGGATCTGCTTGCCTTTCCGGGTATTGGCCGTGATGTCGTCAGTCGGCACCACGAAGCCGCGACCATCGGTGGCGACCACGAGCAGCTTCGAGCCCATCTTGTACGGGAAGGCCGCGATGAAATCGGCACCCTCCTCCAGATCGACCATGAGGCGGATCGGATCGCCGAAGCCACGCCCGCCGGGGAGCTTGGAGGCATCGAGGGTGAAGAAGCGTCCGTTATCCGCCACCACGACGATCTTCGACGTGGTTTCGGCGAAGAAGGCGGTTTTCAGCGCATCGTCGCCCTTGAACTGCACGCCGGACAGATCGGCCTGGTGGCCCTTCATGGCGCGGATCCAGCCCTTCTCGGACACGATGACCGTGATCGGCTCGCGCTCGATCATAGCCTCCGCGAAGTCGATGTCGGAGGTGTCCGGTGCCTCGGCGAAGGAGGTGCGGCGCTTGCCCAGGGCGGTCTCGGGACCGAAGGTCTTGCGGACCTCCTTGATCTCGCCCGCGATGGTCTTCCACTGTACCTTCTCGGAGCCCAAAAGCTCTTCGATCTTGGCCTTCTCGTCCTGCAGATTCTTTTGCTCGCGCTTGAGCTCCATCTCCTCGAGCTTGCGCAACGAGCGCAGGCGCGTGTCGAGGATGGCGTTGGCCTGGACCTCGGTGAGCTGGAAGACGCGCATCAGCTCCTGCTTCGGCTCCTCCTCCTCGCGGATGATTTTGATCACCCGGTCGAGGTCGAGATAGACGATGAGCAAACCGCCCAAGATCTCCAAGCGCCTGTCGATAGCAGCCAACCGGAAGCCGGAGCGGCGGATCAGCACCTCGCGGCGATGATCGAGCCATTCGCGCAGGCATTCCGCGAGGCTCAACACCTTCGGCACCTTGCCGCCGGCGAGCACGTTCACGTTCATCGGAATGCGGCTCTCGAGCTCGGTGAGCTTGAAGAGCGATTCCATCAGAATGATCGGATCGACCGTCTTTGCGCGCGGCTCAAGCACCACGCGGATATCCTCTGCCGATTCATCGCGCACGTCGGCAAGGAGCGGCAGCTTCTTCTCCTGCAGCAGTTCCGCAATCTTCTCGATCAGGCGGGACTTCGGCACCGAATACGGGATCTCGGTGACAACGATCTGCCAGTTGCCGCGACCGAGATCCTCCTTTGCCCAGCGCGCACGCACGCGGAACGAACCGCGGCCGGTGCGGTAGGTCTCGGCCATGGCGGCCGGCGTATCGACGATAATGCCGCCGGTCGGCAGATCCGGACCCGGCACGAACTGCATCAGCTGCTCGGAGGTCGCATTCGGCTTCGAGATCAGATGAAGCGCCGCGTCGCAGAGTTCGGCCGCGTTGTGCGGCGGGATCGAGGTCGCCATGCCGACCGCGATGCCCTGCGAACCATTGGCGAGCAGGTTCGGGAAGGCCGCTGGGAGTACCACCGGCTCCTCGTTGGTCTGGTCGTAGGTTTCACGGAAATCGACCGCGTCCTCGTCGATGCCCTCCAGCAGCAGCCGCGCCACTTCCGTCAGCTTCGCCTCGGTGTAGCGCATGGCCGCGGCGTTATCGCCGTCGATATTGCCGAAATTGCCCTGCCCGTCCGCCAGCGGGTAGCGCTGGGCGAAATCCTGCGCCATGCGCACCAGGGCATCGTAGATCGACTGGTCGCCGTGCGGATGGAACTGACCCATCACGTCGCCGACGATGCGGGCACATTTCTTCGGCGCCGACTTCGGATCGAGCCGCAGGAGGCGCATGGCGTGCAGGATGCGGCGGTGGACGGGTTTCAGCCCGTCGCGCGCGTCCGGCAGCGCCCGGTGCATGATGGTGGAGAGCGCATAAGCGAGGTAGCGCTCCTCCAGGGCGTCCTTGAGATTGATGTTCTCGATCTCGCCGCCTGACGGTGGATTGACCGGCTTACCCATTACTCGAAATCCTCAATAGCGAATCGCTTCTTATCATCTGAAACAAGAACATAACAGAAACAAACCTCATTCGTCCCCAGCTGTGGCCAGTGCGACGAAACGCGCCCGTTCCTCCGGCGCCCTCTGCCCGTGCGGGTCGAAGACGTTCTGATGCAGGAAGAAGTCCGTGAGCGCAAATCCGGCCCGGATTTCCCCTTCGCCTGGCCGGTTGGACCGGCTCTGACCAATCAGGAAGCCCGGAAGCTTGAGCAGACGGTCCTTATAGGGCTCTCCCGCCGTGGCGGAGACCGCCCGTCCGCTCTTCGGGGAGACATAGGTGAGATCCCGCTCGCTGCCCGTGGCGGCGCAGCTTGTGAGGTCCAGGCCGAAGCCGAGTTCGGTCAGCATGGCGAGTTCGAACCGCACAAAGAGCGCTGGCGCGAGATCGGGATCGTCCAGGTGATCGACCAGCACGATCAAGGTCTCGTAGAGAGCAAAGTGCGGATCGCGTTCCGGGAAATAGCGCAGCAGGTGCGCCAGGGTTGCGAGGCCATAGAGAGCCATGGAGGAGCCCATGAGGCGTGCGGCCCGCAGATTCAGACCCTCGACCTGATAGGTCCCGAGATGCTCGTCGAGCCTCGCCCGCCAAGTCACATGGACGGTATTTCCCGGCTGGAGGACGGGCTGCAAGGTCTTCGAGCGGCCGCCATGGACGAGCCCAAGATGGCGCCCGTGCCCGCGGGTCATCAGCTCGAGGATGATGCTCGTTTCCCCATGTTTGCGGACGCCGAGAACGACGCCTTCATCAGTCCATTGCATCCGTCTCGGTTGCCTTCGGCGAGAGTGCTTCCTGAACCTCTGATGTAAGCATTCAGGCGGCATTCATCCATATTTTTCAACGATATCCGCGAACTTCTAAAATTCTGTTTCAAAAGCAGAATCCCGCCCTTTTGCGGAACAAACCCCGCCCACTGTCATTGTCGATGACTTTAATCTGCCAAGTGATGAATTGAGGATCATGAAGCTCTCCGGTCTGTTTCTTGCGAGTACCGCCCTTCCCCTGATGCTGCTGCCGGTCCAAGTCTCGGCCTTCCAGCCAACACCCGCAACACCTCTCGTCCTGGCCCAGGCCGGTCCTGGAACCGATGAGGAATTGCCGCCCGGTGTCCGCCCAAGACGACCTGGACAGAACGGCGAGCGTGGGGAACGCGGCGCGCGCCCAGGTCAGGAGCGCCGACAGGGCGGACAGGATCAGGGCGGCCCTGGCGCGTCCGAAGAGCGCGGCCAGCGTCCGCCGCGCGGGGCCGGCCCCGGCGGCCAGGGGGCCGATGAAGGCGCACCACGCCCCCGCCGCGAGCCCGGCCCACCGTCGGAGCGCCCGACATCGCCCTCTGATGCCGCCCCTGCCCGTCCGGCCCAGCAGGCTCCCGCCGAGCGAACCCAGCCTCCGGCCGAGACCCCGGCACGGCCGCAGCGCCCTGCCGCCCAGGAGCGCGATCAACGGCCAGCCGAGCGCCCGCAACCGCAGGCTCCCACCGGCCAAAGCCGTCCGGCCACACCCCCACCGGCCGCCCAGCCAGCTACTCCCCCGACTCCCGCGCAGCAGCGACCGGCCGAACGTGAGCGGCCCGGACGCTCCGACAATGCCGAGAGCCCCGACCGCCTGCGCGGCCAGCGGCCGACGCAGGAGCAGCCCGGTAGGCCGACCCTACCGGCGACGCCTCCTGCTGCTGCGCAGCCTGCCCCTTCAGCGCCTGCTCCCGCAGCCCCACCTGCGACCCGCGCCCAGCCGACGCCTCCTGCTCCTTCGGCCCCTGCCCAGCAATTCCCCGCGCAGAGACCATCTCAGCAGGCAGCTCCCGGCCGGGCCGAGCCGCTCGATCCGTCGCGGGTCCGCATCGACGATCTGCGCAGCCAGCGCCGTGAGCGGCGCGAAGGCAACCGGGTCATCATCGAGGAGCCCGGCAACCGCACCATCATCCGCGAGGGCAATCAGGTCATCATCCGCAGCGACGAGAACGAGCGTTTCCGCCGCACCTATCGCGATGCGGACATCCGCACCGAGCGGCGTGGTGCCGATGAAGAGGTCACCATCGTGCGCCGTCCCGACGGTTCCGAGATCGTCACCGTTCGTGACTCGGATGGCAATCTCGTGCGCCGCGTGAGGCGGGAGCCCGCCGGCCGCGAAGTCGTGCTCATCGAGAACCAACGCCGCGGCATCGACCGGCGTCCCGGATACGGCTACGTGGAGGAGGAGGTGATCCGCCTGCCGCCTCCGGTGGTCCGTATCCCGCGTGAAAGATACATCGTCGAGACGGAACGCGCGTCCGAGGCCGATATCGTCGAAGCCTTCACGGCTCCGCCGGTGGAGCGCATCGAACGGGCCTACACCCTCGACGAGGTGCGCCGGAGCCAGCCCCTGCGCGAGCGCATGCGGCGCGTGGACCTCGACACGATCACCTTCGAGTTCGGTTCATGGGAGCTTCCGGACGACCAGATCGGCTCCATGGCCGGCATCGCCCGCGGCCTGCAGGAGGCCATCTCTCGCAATCCGAACGAGATCTTCCTCGTGGAGGGTCATACGGATGCGGTCGGTTCGGACGAGGACAACCTGACCCTCTCCGACCGTCGCGCGGAGACCATCGCGACGATCCTGACACAGCGCTACCAGATCCCTGCCGAAAACCTGACCACGCAAGGCTACGGTGAGCAGTATCTGAAGGTGAGTACGCAGTCGCCGGAGCGCGAGAACCGCCGCGCGACGCTGCGCCGGATCACTCCGCTGCTGCAGGGACAGAACCAGTAATAGCGCGATCATTCCGGAAGGCCTGCCTGACGCAGGCCTTCCGCGTAGCGGTTCAGCGCTTCTCTGCTGAAGGCAAGAGCCGCGAGAATGTCCGAGATCGTGATGTCGGGATAGTTTCGCGTGAGCTCGCCCACAGATTCCCGCGCCTTGTCGAGATTTCCAGCCCATGCATAGCTGGAGGCTAGACCACGATGTATCCAGGCGGCACTTGGCTTGGAAACCAGCGCCTTTTCCTGCCATAGAACGGCTTCGTCGTAGCGCCTTGCGATGAAATGGGCACTGCCGATCCCCATCTCGCAATTGAACGCCATCGGATCGAACGGACTCAGGCGAAGCGAGCGCTCGAAATGCTCGATGGCAATGTCCGGTTCGTCCCGATAATTATGAAGCCATCCGCTGCGGTTCCAGGCCCAGGCCGAGTTCGGATCGAGCGCCGATGCCCGTTCCAGCATCGGTGCAGCGCGTTGGAATTCCCGCGTGATCGTAAGAGCCGCGCCGAGCACCGTCAGGATGAAGGGATCGTCATGAGCCAAGGCTGCTGCAGCCTGGGCCTCGCGCAGCGTTTCGCGCTTGTCCTCATCGACGTTCGTGGACCAGTTGTAGACGACTCGCTGCCCGCGACACCATGCGGCCAGCGACAAAGCCAGCGGATAGCCAGGATCGAGAACAAGGGCCTTCTCGAGCAGTCTTGTCGCCTCCCGATTGTCCCCTTGGTCCAGTGACCAGACATAGGGCAGCGCGCGCATGACGAGATCGTAGGCGTCGAGATTGTCGGGGCGCTTGCGTCTCGCACGCTCGATCTCAGCTGTACGGATCGACGGCTCGATCGATCCTACCACGCTGGCAGTGATCTGATCCTGCAGATCGAAGACATCCGCGACGACGCCGTCGTAATGCTCGGCCCACATATGCATCCCGGTTGCTGCATCGATCAGCTGCGCGGTGATGCGGATCCTCTCGCCGGAGCGCCTGACGCTACCTTCGAGCACGTATCGTACGCCGAGCTCGCGGCCGATTTGCTGCACATTCACTGCCCGTCCCTTGTACGTGAAGGTCGTGTTTCGGGCGATGACGAGAAAGGACCGGAACCGGGACAGGGCCGAGATGATGTCTTCGACGATGCCGTCGGCGAAGTATTCCTGCTCCGGGTCCTTGCTGATATTGACGAAGGGCAGAACGGCGATGGACGGCCTGTCCATCGCGGGAGCGACGGGTTTTGTTTCGCCAGGGGAAATCGCAGCGTCTGCACCTAAGGGAATACAGTAGACCCGGATCGGCCGGCCGATGTTCTTGAACTGATGCTCGCCCTGGTCCTCGAATTGGTAGGGAAGCTTATCCCGCACCTCCTCGTAGACCTTGCCGGACAGACAGACTCCTCCCGGCGGAGCCATCTGCTCCAGGCGGGATGCGATGTTCACGCCGTCGCCGAAGATATCACCGTCTTCCTCGATCATGATATCACCGAGATTGATCCCGATGCGCAGTCGAAAAGGCCTGGCAGCCTCCCTCGAGGCGGCGGCGACCGCTTCCTGCAGCTCGACCGCACAGCGGACCGCAGCCAGAGGGCTCGCAAACTCGACGAGGAACCCATCCCCGACCGTCTTCACCAGCCGGCCGCGATGGGTCTGGATTCCCGGCTCGACCGCTTGGCGCCGCAGATCCCTGAGACGTGCGAGCGTGCCTTCCTCGTCCTTTGACATCAGGTCCGAATAGCCCACCACGTCAGCGGCAAGAATCGCTGCTAGGCGCCTTTGCGTCGTCTGATCTGCAAGGCTGCTCATGGACGCTCCGAAATGTTAGCGTCGAAACGGACAGATTACTTTAGGGAATATTTGGCGCAGGGACAAACACTTGCATGAACGGATCTTCGCCAAAGCTCTCGCGCCTATGAATGCGACCTTTGGATGAGATGAACCAAGTATTTCGCCTTCATTAACCTTTTCAGGTGACGTTGAGTCAACAACATAAAGGACGAGAGCCCGGCGATGTTCGGTATTCTGCGGCGCGCTCCACAAATCGACGAGGCGAATGAAGACATTCGCCTCGTTCCGGAGGAAACGATCCCGTCAGTCCCGCGCGAAAACCGCCTCAATACCGAGGTCGTGGACGCGTTGGAGGCCGATGTCCTGAAGGCGATCCAAGGCGTCACTCAGGCAATTGCGGTGGCCGCCGCGGATGTAGCGGCTGTCGAGAAGGACCTAGTGGATATCCGCAACCATGCCGGAGAACTGGCCTCGGCCGGCCGGACCGCCTCGCAGGAGACCCTCTCGCTCGCGTCCTCCACGGAGGAACTGACTGCCACATCGGCCGAGATCGGCCGGGCGATGGATCATGCGAACGAGCGGATCGACAACGCGGTCCAGGCAGCCCAGAAGGCCAGCGCCCTCATCACGCAACTTTCGGCCGCCACGGCGGAAATCGTCGGCATCGTCGAAACGATCTCGACGGTGGCGCGACAGACCAACCTTCTGGCCCTCAATGCCACGATCGAAGCAGCGCGAGCCGGCGAAGCCGGAAAGGGCTTTGCGGTCGTGGCGTCCGAGGTGAAGGCTCTTTCCACGCAGACCGCCCGGGCGGCCGACGACATCCGCCTGCGCATCGACCATCTGCGCGAGACCGCGCAGGCGTCCACGAGCGCTGTGACGGAGGTCGTCGACGTGGTTCAAAGCGTTCGGCCCGTCTTCGACACGGTCCGCAATGCCGTCAGCGAGCAGAATTCCGCCATCGGCGAAGTATCCCGCTTGGCGAGCGTGACCTCCGGCAGCGTCGACAAGGTGAGTCAGTCCGCGGGCGAAGTAGACACCATCTCCCTCAACGCCAACCACAGAGCCCATCAGGCCGATCAGGCGACGAAGACGGCGGATGGATTGGCGAAGGCTTTGGGGCAACGGTTCGTTACCGTCATGCGCCAGAGCGAACTCGGCGACCGGCGACAATCCGACCGCCTGCCTGTCGATCGCCCAGCCACTATTTGGATCGGTGGACGGAACGCCGCCACGCGGCTGGTCGACATTAGCCACTGCGGCATTCTGCTCGCGTCGGTCGCCGAAATTCGGATCGAGGCCGGTGCGACAGCTGAGATCGAGATTCAGAATGTCGGCCGCGTCGAACTGCGCGTCGTGGCAACGAGCACGATGGGTATCCATTGCGCCTTCGACAGGCTCGACGCCGAAACGCGAGGCCGTATCGACGGCTTCATCGCTCAGGTCGAAGCGGCCTATAAGCCACGCATCCTGCTCGCCCAGGAAACAGCCCGTCAGGTGGAGACAATGATCGAGCGGGCGTTATCCGAGGGCACGGTCTCGCGCGAGGCGGTCTTCGACACGGATTACAAGCAGCTTCCCGGCACCGACCCCGTTCAATACAGCACGGTCTATCTTTCGACCTTCGAGAGGCTTCTGCCCTCGCTCCTGGAGCCGGTTCTGGCCTCCGACCCGGCGATGGCCTTCTGCCTCGCCATCGACCGCAATGGCTATATCCCGGTTCACAACCGGATCTATTCGCAGCCGCAGCGCGCCGGCGATCCGGTGTGGAATGCGGCCAATGCCCGGAACAAGCGGATCTTCGACGATCGCGCCGGCATCACGGCCGCCCGCTCCACACGCCCCTTCATCGTGCAGGCCTATGCGCGCGACATGGGCGGCGGCAAGATCGTGATGATGCAGGAGGTGGATGCCCCGATCCGTATCCTCGGGCGTCACTGGGGCGGGTTGCGCACGGCCTATAGGGCTTAACCCCGCGGGAACTCCAGGCCCATCTCGCGATAGCGCTCGGGATCGTCGCTCCAGTTCTCGCGCACCTTCACGAAGATGAAGAGGTGCACGGGGCTTTCTGCGATCTCGGCGATCTCCTTGCGGGCCGCCTGGCCGATGGCCTTGATGGTCTGGCCGCCCTTGCCGAGCACGATCTTGCGCTGACTGTCGCGCTCCACGAACACGGTCTGCTCGATGCGCACCGAACCGTCGGGACGCTGCTGCCACTGGTCCGTCTCGACGGTGGACTGGTAGGGCAATTCCTCGTGCAGGCGCTCGTAGATCTTCTCGCGGGTGATCTCGGCGGCCAGCATGCGCAGCGGCGCATCGGAAATCTGATCCTCCGGATAGAGCCAGGGCCCTTCCGGCATCATCTCGGCCAGCTGACGCTTCAGAGTCTGGATGCCGTCGCCCTTCAGGGCCGAGATCATGAAAGTATGGGCGAACGGCACTTTCTCGTTGAGCTTCGCGGCGAGGTCCAGGAGCTTCGAGCGTTCGATCAGATCGATCTTGTTGAGGATCAGCACCTTCGGGCGCTTCAGCTCGGGCAGCTTCTCGAGGATCGCCTCGGCCTCCTCGTCGATGCCTTTACGCACATCGAGCAGAAGGGCGATGACATCCGCGTCGCCTGCTCCACCCCAAGCCGAGGTGACCATGGCACGGTCGAGGCGGCGCTTCGGCTTGAAGATACCAGGCGTGTCCACGAACACGATCTGGGCCTCGCCCTCGATGGCGATGCCACGCACGAGGGCGCGCGTCGTCTGCACCTTGCGCGAGACGATGGACACCTTCGAGCCGACGAGCGAGTTCAGGAGGGTCGATTTGCCCGCGTTCGGCGCGCCGATGAGAGCGACGAAACCGGCCTTGGTGTTGGTCTGCTCAGGCTGCTCCATGCTCTTCCTCCGTCCAGACGCCCTCTCTCAAGAGAAGGCTTCGCGCCGCAGCCTGTTCCGCAATGCGCTTCGAAGTGCCGAGACCGAATTCGCTCTCGGCACCCTTTACCTTCACCATGACCCGGAACTTCGGCGCGTGATCGGGGCCTGTCTGCTCCGCTACGGAATAGGTCGGCGGCGGAAGGCCGCGGCCTTGAGCCCATTCCTGAAGGGCACTCTTGGGATCGCGCAGGGGGCGGCGAGGCGCCTCCAGCAAAGTCTGGAACGAGTGCTCGACGAGATCGCGGGCAGCCTCGTAGCCGCCATCGAGGAAGACGGCGCCGATGATCGCCTCGCAGACATCGGCCAGGATGGTCTGGTTGCGCCGCTCGCCCGAATGCGCCTCGCCGGCGCCGAGCTTGAGATAGGGCCCGACATCCCAGGCGATGGCGATCTCGGCG
Organism: Microvirga sp. GN3; assembly: GCF_055792825.1. NCBI lineage: Bacteria > Pseudomonadati > Pseudomonadota > Alphaproteobacteria > Hyphomicrobiales > Methylobacteriaceae > Microvirga > Microvirga sp. GN3. Next base: position 82,243 of record NZ_JBVVAK010000010.1, on the reverse strand, counting down.
CAGCTTTCCCGCCGCACGAGTTCCGCCAGACGCCGGGAGAGTTCGCCCTCGGGTGCGTTGGGAAAGGTCTTGATGAGCAGCTCGGCGATGGCGAGACCGAGCACGCGATCCCCTAAAAACTCCAGCCGCTGATAGCTCTGACCCGCCGCCTGAGGCGCGCTGACATGGGTCAGTGCCTCGTCCAGGAGTTCGGGCTTTTCAAAGCGGTAGTCGAGCTTCTTCAGAAGCTCATTGAGGTTCGGCTTGCGTCGGGCCACGGGTTACTGGATCCGTTCGAAGAGACGATTCCAGCGGATCTTCTGCGGCCATTCCCACGGACGCCACAAGGAGGCGCTCTCGTCGATGGAGAAGAAGATGATCTCGGCGCGGCCGACCAGATTCTCGAACGGCACCTGCCCGACGCTCGCCTCGTCACGGGAGTCGGTGGAATTGTCGCGGTTGTCGCCCATCATGAAGAAATGGCCGGGTTGGACCGTGTAGATATTCGTGTTGTCCCAGTAGCCGCGGTCGCCGTCACGCTCGATGACGAAGTGGGACACGCCCCCGGGCAGCGTCTCCTTGTACTGCGGCACGGAGATCGTGCGGCCGTAGAGATCGGTGGTCTTGTAGTCCTCCACGCGCTCCCGCTGCACCGGTTGGCCGTTGATGTGCAGCACGCCGCCGATCACCTGGATCTTGTCTCCGGGCAGGCCGATGACGCGCTTGATGTAGTCGGTCGAGTTGTCTTTGGGCAGCTTGAACACGGCGATCTCGCCCCGCTTCGGCTCGGAGCCGAGGATACGGCCGGAAAAGATGCCCGGGCTGAAGGGGATCGAGTGCTTCGAATAGCCGTAGGAGTACTTGGAGACAAACAGGTAGTCGCCAATCAGCAGGGTCGGGATCAGGGACCCCGACGGGATGTTGAAGGGCTGGAAGAGCACGGTGCGGACGACGACCGCGATGAGCAGAGCCTGGATGATGACCTTGATGGTCTCCCAGAGGCCGCCTTCCTCGTTCTTTGCACTGCTACTCACGTATTTGCTGCTTTTATCGCTCACGTCTGTCGACCTATGCTCTGGGACCGCAACGGCGGGAGCCGCCTTCGTCCCTGTGGCAAGTCGAGAGGGGTTTGCACTTAAGCCCCAAGGGCAAGCCACTCTCGATGGATTCGTTCTGCAGTCTCTTCCGGCATCCGGAAGCCGTCCTGCGGCGGCCATGCTCTAACCTAAGGCGCGTCCTGCCGCAACGCAGCCCCTCAGGCTGGAAGCGCCTCGATGATCACAAAGGCTTGGGCCAGGGGCGGATCATCGGTCAGCGAGACATGGACCACCGCCTTGTGTCCCGCGGGTGTCATGGCCTTGAGGCGTTCCAGCGCTCCTCCCGTCAGCCGCATGGTCGGCCGGCCGCTCGGAAGGTTGACCACCTCCATGTCGCGCCAGAAGACGCCCTGACTCAAGCCGGTTCCCAGGGCCTTGGCGCAGGCCTCCTTGGCGGCAAAGCGGCGGGCATAAGATGGAGCGCGGGCGGCCCGTCGGTCACTCCTTGCCCGCTCCCCCTCGGTATAGATGCGATGGGTGAAGCGGTCTCCAAAGCGCTCGATCGACTTCTCGATGCGCCGAATGTCGCAGAGATCGGATCCGATGCCCAGAATCACGCCGGCACCTGGGCCCGGCCTTCGTCCATGGCGGCCCGCATGGCCCGCACGGCCTCGTCGAGCCCGTGGAAGATGGCCTCGCCGATCAGGGAATGGCCGATATTGAGTTCGACGATCTGCGGGATCGCCGCGACGGGACGGACCGAGTCGAGGGCAAGCCCATGCCCCGCATGGATCTCGAGGCCGATCCTGGCGCCATGCTCGGCGGCGCGCTTCAGACGCTCCAGCTCATGGGCGATCCTGGCCTGATCGCCATCGACCACCGCCTCGCAATAGGTGCCCGTATGGAGTTCGACCACGGGAGCGCGCAGGTCGCAGGCTGCGTCCATGACCGCGATCTCCGGCTCGACGAAGAGGGACACCCGGATGCCCTCGCCTTTCAATTGCTGAATCACCGGACGCAGATGGGCATGGGCACCGATGATGTCGAGCCCCCCTTCCGTCGTGCGCTCCTCGCGCTTCTCGGGCACGAGGCAGGCCGCGTGGGGATGAATGCGCGTGGCAAGCTCCACCATCTCGGGGGTCGCCGCCATCTCGAAATTGAGCGGCACGAAAAGCTCCTGCTTGAGCCGCCACATATCCGCATCGCGGATATGGCGCCGGTCTTCCCGCAGATGCGCGGTGATTCCGTCCGCCCCGGCCAGAACGGCCATGTTCGCGGCCCGAACCGGGTCGGGGTGGATGCCGCCCCGTGCGTTCCGCACGGTCGCGACGTGGTCGATATTGACGCCGAGGCGAAGAGGAGGAGCTATCATAAGGGTGTTTTAGCCTAGCGCAGTCCGTTGACCAGAGTTCCGCAGTCGTTCAGACGCACTATCAACGGCAATTCGCTAGAAGCGGCCTAGCTTTAATGGCAAAGACCACCTTGCCTTCCTGGCCCAAATCGACTATAGCGCCCGCTTCGCGTTCGCTCCGGCCGGGGGCTGAACGGACGGTGCGGCTTGCCGCATAGGGATTTCGATCCCGTCGTCCCGTGTCTCCGCCTTCGACAACCGCTCGGGCCTTGCAGGCTCGAAGGGCTTGGCGCCGATCGGACGCGCGAAACGGCCAAGACACTCGTCAAAACAGTGCCACGGCTTGAACCTCAAACCTGAGAAAGGCCCATTATGCCTCTCTATGAGCATATCTTCATGGCTCGCCAGGACGTCACCCCGCAGCAGGTCGAGGCTATGGTCGACCAGTACAAGGGCGTCATCGAGCAGAACGGCGGCAGCGTCGACAAGACCGAGATGTGGGGCGTGAAGTCCCTCGCCTACCGCATCAAGAAGAACCGCAAGGCGCATTTCACGATGTTCAACCTCAACGCCCCGGCTCCGGCCGTGGCCGAGATGGAGCGCCAGATGCGCATCAACGAAGACATCCTTCGCTTCATGACCATCAAGGTCGAAGAGCTCGAGACCGAGCCGTCCGTGATGATGCAGAAGCGCGACCGCGACGAGCGCAAGGACCGCGAGCGCCGTGAGCGCGACGGCGGCGGCTTCGAAGGCGGCAACGAAGGCGAGGAGGCTTAATCATGGCATTTGGTGCTACTGGTGGCGCAGCCGGCGGCGGTCGCCGTCCGTTCTTCCGTCGTCGCAAGACCTGCCCCTTCTCGGGTCCGAACGCTCCGAAGATCGACTACAAGGACACGAAGCTCCTGTCCCGCTACATCTCGGAGCGCGGCAAGATCGTTCCGTCCCGCATCACGGCCGTGTCGGCCAAGAAGCAGCGTGAGCTCGCCCAGGCGATCAAGCGCGCCCGCTTCCTGGGCCTGCTGCCCTACGTGATCCGCTAAGCAAGACTTCGGCGGGCCGCTTCAAGCGGCCCGTCTTTACTCTATCCTTCGCCCAGCGGTGAGAACCCGCCGGGTCAGTTGGGGCAAAAGCCCCTAACCCTGCCGATGAGCAGCGGGACAGCGAGACGATGAATTTTATTGCAACAGGCATAGGCGCGGGCCTCGTATCGGCCCTTCTGACCGCGGTTGTCGTCAAGGCGACCCCGCTCGCGGCCGTGTTGTATCTCCTTGCACCCATTCCCGTTCTGATCGTGTCCCTCGGCTGGGACCACCGCTCCGGGCTGGTTGCTGCCGTCGTGGGCGGCATCGCGATCGCGCTGATCCTGTCCCCGCTCAGCGGATTCGGCTTTGCCCTCATCACGGCCCTGCCGGCTTGGTGGCTATCCTATCTCGCCCTTCTCGGGCGTCCCGGACCTGACGGCACCATGGAATGGTATCCGGTCGGGCGGCTCCTGGCGTGGATCGCGGCGACAGCCGCACTCACCATCATCGCCGCCGGCGTGATTTCCACGGGCGGCGATTTCAGTGCGTTCGACCAGAATTCCCGTGCCGTCTCGGAGGCCTTCGTAAACTCGCAGTTCAGCACGTCCGGGCCCGATGCGCTCGATGCTGATATCCGCGAGGAACTGGTCAGCATCATCGCCCGCTTCACGCCTTTCCTGTCGGCCCAGGGCTTCGCGACCGTGCTGGCGATCTACCTCTGGGCAGCAGCCCGCATCGTCCACGCCTCCAAGCGGCTGCCGCGCCCCTGGCCGTCGGTGCCGGAACTCGTGATGCCGCGCGCCGCAGGCCTGATCCTGGTCGGCGCTCTCGTTGTCGCGGTGACCTTCGATGGCTTCATCGGCGCATTGGGAATGGCTCTATCGGGCTCCTTCCTCATGGCCTTCGCCCTGCAGGGCCTCGCCGCCATTCATGACCGTACCCGGGGCAAGCCAGGGCGTTCGTTCCTGCTGTCGGCCGTGTACGTCCTCATCTTCGTTACCCAGGGCATCCTGATGGTTGCCCTGGCCCTGTTCGGCATCGCCGACAGCATCTTCGACCTGCGCCGCCGCTTCGGCTCGCGGCCGAACCAACCACCAACCCTTTCCACCTGATCACGAACCTAAAGGAGACAACCATGGAAGTGATCCTTCTCGAGCGCGTCGCAAAGCTCGGCCAGATGGGTGAGACCGTGAAGGTCCGCTCCGGCTATGCACGCAATTTCCTCCTGCCACGCGGCAAGGCTCTGCGCGCCACGGACGCCAACAAGAAGCATTTCGAGACCCAGCGCGCCCAGCTTGAGGCCCGCAACCTCGAGCGCCGCAAGGAAGCGGAAGCCGTCGGCGAGAAGCTGAACGGCCAGAGCTTCATCATTCTGCGTCAGTCGGGCGAGACCGGCGTGCTCTACGGCTCGGTCTCGACCCGCGACCTCGCCGAGATCATGACCCAGAACGGCTTCACGGTTGACCGCAACCAGATCGCCATCAACCAGCCGATCAAGACCATCGGCCTGCACAATGTGCCGGTCGCCCTCCATCCGGAGGTCGAGGTTCAGGTGACCATCAACGTCGCCCGCAGCCCCGAGGAAGCCGAGCGTCAGGCTCGCGGCGAGTCGGTCACGACCCGTGAAGAGACCAACCTCGACGATCTCGGCCTCGAGGTCGGCGCAGCTCTGGCCGAGGCCGGCGGCGAAGAAGAGGTCTAAGCTAGAGCGATTGCTCCAGTTCCTGATTTGTTCTAAAATCGCGCTCTCCGTCGATTCGACGGGGAGCGTTTTTCTTTTGGGTTTCAGGCTTGTGAGAGAGTCAAGCTGCGGCGCCCGCGAAAAGATGAACGGTGTGAGAATCGAGGACAGCGAGGACAGATTGGGAAGAGTCCCGGCTTCGTGTCCGTACAGCAACCTTTAGGACACGAATTGCGGTCTAAGAGACTCTAACCCTTCCCTGTTTCCGGAGCGCCAGATGGCCACCGCCAACGCCCTGATCGCCCGCCTCGAAACCGCCGAGCCGCAGTTTCGGACGCCTCCCAGCAACATCGAGGCCGAACAGGCTCTGCTGGGCGCGATCCTGGTCAACAACGATGCCTATTACCGCGTCTCCGACTTCCTCGAGGCCGGCCATTTCATCGAAGACCTGCACCGGCGCATCTACGAGGTGGCGACGAGCCTGATCAAGGCCGGCAAGATCGCGACTCCGATCACCATGAAGACCTTTCTGGGCGATCAGGATCTCGGCGGCATCACGGTGTCCCAGTACCTCGCCCGTCTCGCGGCCGAGGCGACCACCGTCATCAACGCCGAGGATTACGGCCGCACGATCTACGACCTCGCGATCCGCCGCAACCTCATCAATATCGGCGAGGACATCGTCAACAACGCCTTCGATGCCCCCGTTGAAAATTCACCGCGCGAGCAAATCGAGGAGGCCGAACGGCGTCTCTACGCGATTGCAGAAACGGGCCGGGCCGATGGCGGCTTCCAGCGCTTTTCCGATGCGCTCACCGCTGCCATCGACATGGCCGCCGCCGCCTACAAGCGCGAAGGAGCATTGTCCGGCGTCTCGACGGGACTCATCGACCTGGACAAATCCCTCGGCGGCCTTCAGCCGTCTGACCTGATCATCCTTGCCGGGCGTCCGGCCATGGGTAAGACATCGCTGGTCACGAATATTGCATTCAACATTGCCAAGGCCTACCGGGCGGAGAAGCAGCAGGACGGCAACTTGAAGACCGTCAATGGCGGCATCGTCGGCTTCTTCTCCCTCGAAATGTCGGCGGAACAGCTGGCGACGCGTATCATCGCCGAGCAATCGGGCGTGCCGTCCTACAAGATTCGCCGCGGCGACATGCGCGAGGACGATTTCTACAAGATCACGGAAGCCGCGCGCGAGATGCAGTCGATCCCGTTCTACATCGACCAGACCGGCGGCATCTCCATTGCGCAGCTCACCGCCCGCGCACGGCGTCTGAAGCGTCAGCGCGGTCTCGATATCCTTATCGTCGACTACCTTCAGCTCCTCTCCGGCTCGGCCAAGAAGGGCGAGAATCGCGTGCAGGAGCTCACCGAGATCACCACCGGCCTCAAGGCCCTTGCCAAGGAACTCGCGGTTCCGCTCATCGCCCTGTCCCAGCTCTCCCGTCAGGTGGAAGCGCGTGACGACAAGAGGCCGCAGCTCGCCGACCTTCGTGAATCGGGTTCGATCGAGCAGGACGCCGACGTGGTCATGTTCGTTTACCGCGAAGAGTACTATCTGAAGAACAAGGAGCCGAAACCCGGCACCGAGGAATACTTCAAGTGGCAGGCGGAAATGGATCAGGTTCACGGCAAGGCCGAGGTCATCATCGGTAAGCAGCGTCACGGACCGACCGGCACCGTGCAGCTGGCCTTCCAGGCCGACATCACCCGCTTCACCGACCTTGCGGATGAAGACAAACTTCCCGAACGGATTGGCGATTGACCAAGCTTGACTCTCTCATCACCACCACCGGCAGCATCCCCGAGAACGCCGCCGGCGGTGTCCTCCATATCGATCTCGATGCCCTCGCCTCGAACTGGCGCATCCTGCGCGATAACGCGGGTGGCGCGGAGACTGGTGCCGTCGTCAAGGCGAATGCCTATGGCATCGGCATCGAGAAGGCTGTGCCGGCGCTTAGCCAAGCCGGCTGCCGCACCTTCTTCGTGGCGCACTTAAGCGAGGCGATCCGCGCCCGCGCCGTTGCGCCGGATGCGACGATCTATGTGCTGAACGGCCTGTTTACGGGCACCTGCCCCACCTACGCGGAATTCGATCTGCGTCCGGTCCTCGGCTCCTTCGAGGAGATCGAGGAATGGGCCGGGTTCTGTCGTGGACAGGGTCAAAAGCGGAAGGCTGCGATCCATGTCGACACCGGCATGAATCGGCTTGGCCTCACGGTGCCGCAAGGACTGACGCTCAAGGATCGTGCGGAACTGAAGGATTTCGAGACCGCGCTCCTCATGAGTCATTTCGTCAGCGCCGAGGAGAGCGACAATCCGCTCAACGGTCAGCAGATCGAAGCCTTTCAGGCTATCTGTTCAACGCTTCCCGATGTTCCGGCGTCGTTGCCCAACTCTTCGGGCATTTTCCTGCGCGACAAGCCTCAATACGCTTTGGTGCGTCCAGGCTATGCGCTCTACGGCGGCAACCCGACTCCGGACCAGGCCAACCCCATGAAGCCGGTCGTCGGCCTTGAGGCACGTATCGTGCAGCTGCGTTGGGTCGAGGCGGATCACACGGTCGGCTACAACGGCCGCTGGCTCGCCTTGAGCAAGCGCCGCATCGCCACGCTTTCCGTCGGCTATGCGGATGGCTATCCGCGCTCTTCGAGCGCCCGCGGCAAGAGCAGCGATGAACTGCTCGCCGGCATGGCGCTGGTGGCTGGCCGCCCCTGCCCCTTCGCCGGCAATGTCTCCATGGATCTGATCGCCATCGACGTCACGGATGTGCCGGAGAACCAGATTCGTCGCGGCGACACCGTCACCTTGATCGGCGGAGACCTGACCGTTGACGAGGTTGGCCGCCGTGCCGGCACCATCGGCTATGAGATTCTGACCAGTCTCGGCTCCCGCTATGCCCGCACCTATCGCGGGGGACAGGGCTGATGGCCAAGCGTTATCCGTCCTTCGTCTGCCAGGAATGCGGCGCGGTCTACAACCGCTGGAAAGGCAAGTGCGAGGCCTGCGGCGGCTGGAACACCATCGCCGAGGAGGCTGGTGCCGCAAGCCCCATGGCCGGTCCCGTCGCCACACGTCCGTCTCGCGCCAAGGGCCGGATCTTCCCGCTCGAGGGCCTGTCGGGCGAGACCAAGGAAGCACCGCGCACGCCCTCCGGCATCGCCGAGCTCGACCGCGTCACGGGCGGCGGCTTCGTACATGGCTCGATCATCCTGCTCGGAGGCGATCCGGGCATCGGCAAGTCGACCCTTCTCATGCAGGCCTCCGCCGCTCTCGCCAATCGCGGCGAGCGGGTCGCCTATATCTCGGGCGAAGAGGCAGTGGCACAGGTGCGCCTGCGGGCCGAGCGTCTCGGCCTCGGTCAGGCGCCCGTCGAACTCGCGTCCGAGACCAATGTCGAGGACATCATCGCCACCTTGAGCCAGGGCCGTCCACCCGCGCTCGCCATCATCGACTCGATCCAAACCATGTGGACCGAGACGGTGGAATCGGCGCCCGGCACCGTGACCCAGGTGCGCGGCTCCGCCCAGGCGCTGATCCGCTTTGCGAAGACCACCGGCACTGCCGTCATCCTCGTCGGCCATGTAACCAAGGACGGGCAGATCGCCGGTCCGCGCGTCGTCGAGCACATGGTCGATGCGGTGGTGTCCTTCGAGGGTGATACGGGCCACCACTTCCGAATTCTGCGTGCGGTAAAGAACCGCTTCGGCCCCACCGACGAAATCGGCGTCTTCGAGATGTCTGATCAGGGCCTGCGGGAGGTGCCCAACCCCTCCGAGTTGTTCCTTGCGGGACGCGATATGGCGATGGCCGGCACGGCGGTCTTCGCCGGAATGGAAGGCACGCGCCCGCTCCTCGTGGAAATCCAAGCCCTCGTCGCGCCGACATCCCTCGGCACCCCGCGCCGGGCGGTCGTCGGCTGGGACCAGAGTCGGCTCTCCATGGTACTCGCCGTGCTGGAAGCTCATGGTGGGCTGAAGCTCGGCATGCACGATGTCTATCTCAACGTCGCCGGCGGTCTGCGCATCACCGAGCCTGCTGCGGACCTCGCGGCAGCAGCGGCCTTGGTCTCGTCACTCTCCGGCAACCCGCTCCCACCCGATACGGTCTATTTCGGCGAGATGGGCCTCTCAGGCGCCATCCGGCCGGTGGCTCAGGAACAGGCACGTCTGAAGGAGGCGGCGAAGCTCGGATTCTCCAGCGCGGTATCGCCTCAGCCGAGGTTGGACAAGGCGAAGACCTCGAAGAGCGAACGCCTACCGCTCGCCACTTCCTCTATCGGCCACATCACTGATCTCGTGGCGGGCATCGCGGCTAGAAGACGTAAAGCATCATAGGAGGTTTGGAGGATGCAGCCTAATGGCTGAATTGACAGGCCTTCGTTTCAAAGAAACATTATATCGATAAATTCTGACGCAGGGACCCGACGCTTTCTGCGACCAGGTTACGCGTTAGAGTCTGACTCAAAATGCGGCTATCCGCTGCCACCGAGGTGTCTTCCTGGCGCTCCCCGCACCTGAAACGGTGAAAATCTGTCCCGTTTGGGCCTGATTAAGCTTCCTATTCCTGCCAGGATGCAGCCACAGGATGCGTTCCGGGAGTTTTCAGTCAGCCTCTTAGGGGGCTATCGATATGCCGATCATGATAAAGCTTTCATCCATCATCTTCCCCGAAGACATAGGATGGTTTTCAACAAGCATTGGTATTATTAGCGCCAAAGATGAAAACGGCACGACATTGGAAGGTTATAGATTTGAATTAGTTGATAACATAGGAGGGCGCTTTGCCATCGAATCCGAATACCTATACGTTACTACTATGGGAAATGAAGCTTTTAACTTTGAGAATGATGATCTGAATTCTTTTGATATCAAAATTCGCGCCATCAAAGGCAACGAGCCTCCCGTCGAAGCCGACTTCACGCTTACTGTGACCGATGCTCCAGATGCTCCGACGAACCTGGAGCTTTCCGGCAATACCGTCGCTGAGAATGCAGCCATCGAAACGGAGATTGCTACGCTGTCCGCGTTTGATGAGGATCGAGGCGAAGGTGCGGCGATCTTCTATGACTTCGTCACAGATGAGTATGGAGATACAGTTGCGACCCACGACCTCTTCGAAGTCGTCGGCACGACGATCCAGCTAAGGGCTAAACTCGACGATGCTCAGGTCGGAGCCCATCACCTTTGGCTGCGCGCCATGGACGAGGATGGCAGCTATTCCGTCAACAAGATCACTCTGAACGTAGCGGACGTAAACGAAGCTCCGACCGACATGACGTTGACCGGTGGCATCATTGCGGAGAATGCATCTGTCGGTGAGGCTGTCGCTACTCTCTCGGCTCAAGACCCGGACAAGAACGATACCTTTACCTATGCGATCACCGACGCGAAGGGAGCAGTCATCGCCAATCCATACTTCGCGATCGTCGGCAATCAAATCAAAGTCAAAGCCGGCCTCGATAATCCCCAACTCGGGCCTCATACCTTCTGGGTCAAAGTCACGGATTCAGGGCAACTGTCCTATCTGGAGCAGGTTACGATCACTGTGACCAATTCCCCGGAAGTGATTACCGGCACGAACAGAAACAACAATAAGCTCAACGGCTCCGCCGATGACGACTTCATCAACGGGCTTGCCGGCAACGACAAGCTTTATGGCTTTGCCGGCAACGACACGCTCAATGGCGGCAGCGGCAAGGACAAGCTCCATGGCGGTGCCGGTCAGGATGTGTTCGTGTTCGACACACCCGTGAAGAAGGGCCAGTTCGACCAGATCGAGGATTTCAAGGCTTCCGACGACACGATCCATATCGCCTTGAGCGCTCTGAAAGCCTTCAAGAGCAAAATTGGTAAAAAGTCTGTCGGGTTCGACAAGGTCTTCAAGAAGGAGCAAAGCTTGGAGAAGAAGTTCTTCAAGGTCGGCTATAAGGCCAAGGACTCCAACGACTACATCGTTTACAGCAAGAAGAACGGGACGGTTTACCTGGACATCGACGGCTCCGGCAAAAGCAGGGGCATCGAGATCCTCAAGATGAAGCCGGGTACCACGCTCACGGCAGACGACTTCCTGTTCATCTGACGCTTCCCGCCCTCTTCATTTAGGCTCCGACGCATGTCGGGGCCTTTTCAATTTGGCCGGCGGAAGTTGATGGAAGCTTTTCCCACGTCCTCAATTCGAAGGCTCAGCGGACCGTAATCGAAAAGACAGAGAACCTCCTTTGGGACTGCCAGACGGGCGAGGGACGCGGTTCCTGAAGCGTCCCTCATACAGGCCACCCGACTTCCAAGGGTGACGAAAGCCTTTCTTAACGCTATAGAGCCAAGGCTCTGAACCCGCGAAGGCGGCTCCATTCCTGTTATTCTGCGTAGGCCCGGCCCATGCCCTTTTCCGTTCTGGACCTCGTCGTTATCGGTATCGTCCTGATCTCGGCCCTTCTTGCTGCCGTGCGCGGCTTCACCCGCGAAGTGCTCGCCATCGTGGCCTGGATCGTCGCAGCCGCTGCGGCCTGGTACCTGCATCCGACAGCCCTGCCAATCGCGCAGCAATATATCAGCAGCAACACGGTGGCGCTCGTAGCCGCCATCGGCGGCATCTTCGTGGTGACGCTGATCATCGTGTCGATCATCACGGTGCAGATCTCCGACTTGATCCTCGATTCCCGCATCGGCGCCCTTGACCGGACGCTGGGTCTGTTCTTCGGCGCCGCGCGCGGCTTCCTCATCTGCGTGATCGGCTGGGCTTTCCTCGGCTGGCTGCTTCAGGGCAAGGAGCCTGAATGGGCGGCCTCCTCCCGCACCCGTCCCGCGATGGAGAACACCCGCGACAACATCATCGCCATGTTGCCGGAGAATGCCGAGGCCCTGCTCCAGCGCCTGCGCAAGGAAGCGCCGACGGAAGCCGAGCCAGCCGAGCCGGATCCGCAACGCCCGGCAACGCCTGCGCCCGCTGCCCCGACCGCGCCGCAGACGCCTCAACGGCGTAGCTGAGCCGGCTAGGATCACGTTTCCGCCAGCGTCAACATAGCCATTGGCGTTCGGCCCGAGGACGACTACATAAGAGCGGCGCCGGTGGGGGCGCGAATCCCAAGGATTTGATCGATGTCTGCTTTGTCTGAGACGTGGCAGGTCACCCCGAAACAGGTGGACCTGGACCTCGACGGCGATACCCTGCGTGAAGAATGCGGCGTCTTCGGCATCTACGGGCATCCGGACGCAGCCGCCATTACGGCGCTCGGCCTCCATGCCCTGCAGCACCGCGGTCAGGAAGCGGCGGGCATCGTTTCCTATAACGGCTCGGTCTTCCATTCCGAGCGCCGACTCGGCCTTGTGGGCGACAACTTCTCCGACCGGGCGACCATCGAGCGCCTGGAAGGCCTTTCCGCCATCGGCCATACCCGCTACTCGACCACGGGCGAGACAGTCCTGCGCAACGTGCAGCCCCTTTTCGCCGAGCTCGACGGCGGCGGCTTCGCGGTCGCTCATAACGGCAACCTGACCAATGGCCTGACGCTGCGCCGCAATCTCATTCGCGACGGCGCCATCTGCCAGTCGACGACCGATACTGAGGTGATCGTCCATCTTGTAGCCCGCAGCCGCAAGGATCGGGTGATCGATCGCTTCGTCGAAGCGATCCAGAAGATCGAGGGTGCCTATGCCCTGGTGGCGCTCACCAACAAGAAGCTGATCGGTGCCCGCGATCCGCTGGGCATCCGCCCCCTGGTGCTGGGCGAACTCGACGGCCGCTACATTCTCGCCTCCGAGACCTGCGCGCTCGACATCATCGGCGCCCGCTTCGTGCGCGACATCGAGAATGGCGAATGCGTGGTGATCTCTGATGAGGGCATCGAATCCTTCCGCTTCGTGCCGGAGCAGGCTCCTCGCCCCGACATCTTCGAATACATCTACTTCGCCCGCCCCGATTCCGTCGTGAACGGCCGCAGTGTCTATGAGGTCCGCAAGGGCATGGGCCGCGAGCTCGCGCTGGAATCGCCCGCCGTTGCGGATGTGGTGATCCCGGTGCCGGATTCCGGCGTGCCGGCGGCGCTCGGTTACGCCCAGACCTGCGGGCTGCCTTACGAGCTCGGCATCATCCGCAACCACTATGTCGGCCGCACCTTCATCCAGCCGACCCAGTCGGTGCGGGAGCTCGGCGTGCGCATGAAGCATTCCGCCAACCGCTCCGCGATTGCCGGCAAGCGCATCGTGCTCGTGGACGACAGCCTCGTGCGCGGCACGACCTCGGTGAAGATTGTGCGCATGATGCGCGAGGCCGGTGCCAAGGAGGTGCATTTCCGCATCTCCAGCCCGCCGATCACGCATCCGGACTTCTACGGCATCGACACGCCGGAGAAGGAGAAGCTGCTCGCCGCCACCCACGATCTTGAGCAGATGCGCCAGTATATCGGCGCGGATTCGCTCGCCTTCCTGTCCATCGAGGGCGTCTATCGCGCCATGGGTGAGACGGGCCGCAACCCACTGCTGCCGCAATTCACCGACCATTGCTTCACGGGCGACTACCCGACGCCGCTGACGGATCTTGCCGTCGCCACCCCGCGCCGTCTCGCCGTTCTCGCCGAAGCCGACTGAGACCTTTCGATGGACAAACCTCTTCAGAACCGCGTCGCGGTCGTCACCGGCGCTTCGCGCGGCATCGGCCGCGCGGCGGCGCTCGCTTTGGCCGAAGCCGGCGCGCATGTGATTGCGCTCGCCCGCACGCAAGGGGCGCTCGAATCCCTCGACGACGAAATCCGCGCCAAGGGCGGCTCCGCCACCCTCGTGCCGGTGAACCTGAAGGATTTCGAGGCCCTGGACCGCCTGGGAGCCGCGATTTATGAGCGCTGGGGCAAGCTCGACATCCTGCTCGGCAATGCGGGCCAGCTCGGCGAGCTCGCGCCGATCACCCATATCGACCAGCCGGTCTGGGACGAGGTGATGGCCGTCAACGTGACCGCCAATTACCGCCTGATCCGCTCGCTCGATCCGCTGTTGCGGGCCTCGGATGCTGGCCGCGCGATCTTCATCACCTCGGGCGCCGCCCACAAGCACAAGGCCTATTGGGGCGTCTATGCGGTGTCGAAGGCAGCTCTTGAGGCCCTGGTGCGCACCTATGCCGCCGAGACGGTGACGACCCCGGTCAAGGCGATGCTGCTCAATCCCGGCCCCCTTCGCACTGCCATGCGCCGTGCGGCGATGCCGGGCGAGGACCCGCTGACGCTGAAGACGCCCGATGACCTCGCCCCTCACATCGTGAAGCTCGCCCTGCCCTCGTGGAGCGAGACCGGCAAGATCTATGACTTCACGCAGGACGGGAAGGTCATCGAGCCGCTGCCGCCGGCTTAACGGCAAGTCCAGTCTCTCGATCCGGCCTGCACAAGTGCTCATTTCGAATACCCCGAGGGTGTCATCCCGGGACTGCGGAGCGGAACCCGGGATCGTCGGACGAGAATGGCTCACTTCACCTCTCACAGGCGAGAGAGGCCGGATCGTCAGGTCCGGGTGAGGGAGGGTGCTCAACACGGATGACTCCGTGCCCCTTATTCCTGCCCCTCCCTCGAAGAGGGGAGCTTGCGCCCCGTCCCAACCGCATCATGGCCCTGACCGCATCGGCGCTTCGAACTTGATGCTGCTCTCGAGGCGGCGGACAGGGATCGGCTTCCAGCGCGTCGGTAAGCCGCTGATTGAGAGTCGCGATCGGGAGGCGCGCGTTCCGCGTCTCAAAACTCAAGCGGCACAAGGGTTTGAGAGGGCATACTCCTCTTCATTAACGCAAAGAAATTCCCATCCTGCCTCCGGACGTTCTCTTCATAGTCTCCTAAAAGAACTCGCCACGGACAACTTTGCGACATGGGATAGCATTGCATTAACGGCAATGTGCCTATATTTCGTTCTGCTTCCAACAACGAGCAGAATCGATTTCAGGAGGACCTTATGAGCGGCAAGAACTCTCAGAAGACCAGCTGGACATTTCCGAGCATCGGCCAGGACCAGGATGCGCTGTGGGGCTCGGCGACCGCCGCCCTTCCCCCAATGGGAACGCCCCGCGCCGACGTGCTGAAAGGCACCGACGGCATCGATGGCTTCTACGGCATGGGCGGCAACGACACCATCTGCGGCTATGGCGGCTACGATGCTCTTGCTGGCGGTACCGGCAACGACAGGCTCTATGGCGGCAAGGGCAATGACAACTTCATCTTCGAATCCAAACTGAACGCAAAGACCAATGTCGACAGGATCATGGATTTCAAGTCCTCCGAGGACGACACGATCAGCCTGTCCCGCTCCGTCTTCAAGAAAACCGGCTCTTATGGCGCGCTGAAAGAGGCGGCGTTCTATGCCGGCAGGAAAGCTCACGACAAGGACGACCGGATTATCTACGACAAGAAGACCGGCTCGCTCTATTACGATCCGGATGGAACAGGCTCGGCGGCGCAGATCAAGTTCGCCATCCTGGCCAACAAAGCTGCCATCACCCACGCGGATTTTGCGATCGGCTAAAACGCTCGCCCGGTGGCAATGAACCCAGCCCCTCCGGCAACGGAGGGGCTTTTCGTTTCATGATTTCGGAAGAGCCTCTCGGGCTGGCTATTGCCGAAGAAGGGAGAGCCGTTCGAGGCTTTACGGGAAGAGATCGTACGACAGGACGCCGGTCTTGGTGGTGAGATAGAGAAGCATCGTCAGCGTGACCATCGAGACCAGAGTGCCGACTAGGACGCAGGCCGAGGCGCGCTCCACGCCCACGTTGTATTGCGTCGAGATGACGAAGATGTTCAGCGCCGGCGGCAGCGCTGCCATGATCATGGCCGCATAGGTCCAGTCCGGGCCGAAATCACCGACGGCCGAGAGTATCACCCAGACCAGCAGCGGGTGCAGGATCAGCTTGATAAAAACTAGTGCCAGCACCTCCCCGGGCATCTGGCGTAGAGGCCGTAATGCGACGGTCACGCCGAGGATGAACAGGGCACAGGGCGCGGCCGCTCCCGAGAGCCAGGTGACCATCTGTTCGACGGGGCCCGGCAGCTGAAGATGCAGATAACTCGCCGCGATGCCGATCGCCGTCGCGACGTTGAAGGGGTGAGTCACCACGCGCCAGACGATCCGGCGGATCGTCGCCGGTAGGCTGAGCTTGTCGAGTCCCGCCATCGACATCAGCAGTGGGACCACCGAGAACAGGAACAGATTGTCGAAGACGAAGATCAGAACAACCGGAGCGCTGGCCGAAGCGCCGATCGCCGCGAGGATGAGCGGCGGGCCCATATAGCCGATATTGGAATAGGACCCGGCCACGCCCTGCATGACCGATTGTGGGAGGTCCTTGGTATAGCGCCAGCCGGTCACGAACGACAGCACGAAGGCGCAGAAGGTCGAGAACGTGGTGGCGGCAATGAAGGGCCAGTTGGCCAGCTCGGTCAGAGGCTTGTCGGCGATGAGTCGGTAGAACAGGCAAGGCAGCGCCACGTAGATCAGGAAGAACTGCATCCAGGCGAGGCCGGCTTCCGGCTGCTTCACCATCCTGCCGCAGAAGAAGCCGAGCCCGATAAGACCGAAAAAGGGGGCAAGCAGATTGAACAGCCCGATCAGGTCGGACATCGGCGGCTCCAGATGGAAGGCAGATGGAAGAGGCGGCAGGCCTGAAATGAGAGTTTCTTCTGGCAAGGTTCCAACCTTGCGACAATCCCACCTTTCGGAAGGCTCGCAGTCCTGGAATGCAATGCTCAGCTCAACAGATGGCCTTGCTCTCTCGATTGTGACGAGGGGCCGATTTGGAGATTTTCGCCAGAATCTCTATATGAAGATCAAGGAGTTAAGACCATGAAAGCGAGTTCAGCAAAATTCGCGATCGGCCAAGTGGTTCGGCACCGGGTCTTCGATTTCAGGGGGCTCATCTTCGACGTCGATCCGGAATTCGACAACACCGAAGAATGGTGGCTGTCGATCCCTGAGGAGGTTCGGCCCCACAAGGACCAGCCCTTCTACCACCTCTTCGCCGAGAACGCGGAAACCGAGTACATTGCCTACGTTTCCGAGCAGAACCTTCTTCCCGACCATTCCGGTGAGCCTCTGCGCAATCCGATGATCGCCGAGATGTTCACCCGGGAGAAGAACGGCAGCTACAAGGCCAAGCCGATCCTGGCCAACTGAGATTTCCTCTTCGAGTCAAAAGAAAACGCCGGGCTTTGCAGCCCGGCGTTTCTGTTTGTCGTTGTTGAAGAACGGCGGCCTTACGGCTTGGGAGCAGCCGGGGCCGCAGCACCCGGAGCGGCCGCGCCCGGAGCAGCGGCGCCGGCACCGCTGTTCAGCATGCGCTGGCGCATCTCTTCGCTCTTCTTCTGCAGCTCTTCCTGGAGCTTCTTCTGCTGCTCTTCGAGCACCTTCGGATCGATCGGAGCACCGTCGAAGGCCTTGCCGAAGCCGGCCGCCGGAACGGCGAAGGTGATCTCGCGGCCCATCTGGTTCTGGACGCTCACGTTCAGGTTGGCGCCCTTCTTGATGGCGGCGATGAAGTCGTCCTTCACCTGAGCCTCGGCGAAGCAGCCGTTGGGCAGGCACATGACGTAGCGGCCGGCGGTGGCCTGACCCTGATCGACGGCGAAGCGCAGGCCAGGCTGCAGGAGCAGGCCGAGCGGCATCACGAAGCGGACGACCTTCTGCGGCTGCTGGCCCTTCACGTCATAGACGGCGAGAGCGAGAACCGGTTGGCCCTGATCCGAGACGAAGTCGCGGGTGGTGTAGCAGATCTCGGTGTTGGTGTTCTGGTCCTTGCCGCAGACCTTGGTCCATTCCGGCTGGGACGGCTCGGCCTTGACCTGCACGATCGTGGGACCGGCATTCTGCTGCGCTTGAGCGGCGCCTGGAGCCGGCTGCTGGGCGGGCGCGGCGGGACGGGCCGGTTGAGCGGCGGGGCGCTGAGCCGGAGCGGTCTGAGCCAGAACGGGTGCGCTCACCAGAAGAGCCAAGGCAGTCGCCAGGCTACGGGTCCCCCCCAGGCTCGCGAAGCGTGTCGCGAAAGACATGTGTTTGTTCCTCTTCAGTCGAAAGTTCGGCTTTCGAATAGGCCGTTTATCCGGCGTGTTCTTAACCTGCAATGACGGGGTCCAAATCCTTGCCGAATGTGGCGAAGACAAGACGTATGGCGCTCCTTTAACCTTTCGTGTGGTAGGTTTCCAGTCACCTGAGGTAAATTTCTGTACAACATTGCTCGGGTGAGTGCCGACTTGTACCGGGAGCACCATGGGCCGCTGGCTTATACGGAATCTGTTGCTTGCTGCTGCCTTTGCCTTGTCAGGCTCGAGCCTCGCCGCTGCCTCCGAGGCGGGGCCTCTGCGGCATGGCATCGCGATGCATGGGGAGCCTGCGCTCAAGCCGGGTTTCGAGCACCTGCCCTATGCCAATCCGCAGGCTCCGAAGGGCGGCCGAATCACGCTCGCCCTCCAGGGTACCTTCGACAGTCTCAACCCCCTGATCGTCCTGGGCGTCGCTCCGGACGTGGTGCCCCGCTACGTGCTCCAGAGCCTGATGATGCGCTCGACCGACGAGCCGTTCACGATCTATGGCCTCGTTGCCCGTTCCGCCGAGATGCCGGACGACCGGAGCTTCATCACCTTCAACCTCGATCCCCGCGCCCGCTTCTCCGATGGCCATCCCCTGACGGCCGAGGATGTGCTCTTCTCGTTCGAGGCGCTGAAAAAGTACGGAAAGCCCTTCCACCGCTCGAGCTTCGGCCAGGTCAAGGCGGTCGAGATCCTGGACCCGCACCGTATCAGGTTCGATCTGTCCGGATCCAACGATCGGGAGCTGCCATTGCTCATTGGCATGACCATGCCAATCTTTCCGGCCCATGCCACGAACCTGGAGACCTTCGACAAGACGTCTCTCACCCCGCCCATCGGCTCGGGCCCTTACGCCCTCACCGAGGTGAGGCCGGGTGAACGGGTCGTCTTGACCCGCCGCAAGGACTATTGGGGCGAGGAGCTGCCCATCACGCGCGGGCTCTATAATTTCGACGAGATCCGATACGATTTCTATCGCGACGCCAACAGCTTGTTCGAGGCTTTTAAGGCGGGACTTTACGATTTCAGGATCGAGGGCGATCCTGGCCAATGGACCACCGGTTACGACATTCCCGCCGTCCGTGAGGGCCGCATCGTCCGGGAGACGATGACGACCGGATTGCCCAAGGGCATGAACGGTTTCGTCTTCAACACCCGCAAGGCCCTGTTCGCAGATGTCAGGGTGCGGGAAGCCCTCAGCTACCTGTTCGATTTCGACTGGGTGAACCGCAACCTCTATTTCGGCCAGCTCACCCGCTCCAACAGCTATTTCTCCGGCTCCGACCTCGCCTCCACGGGCAAGCCTGCAAACGAGCGGGAACGCTCCCTTCTGGCCGTCTTCCCCGGCACCATCCGCGAGGACATCCTCGAAGGCCGGTGGGAGCCTCCCGCTAGCGACGGATCGGGCCGAGACCGGGACATGGCGAGGCGCGCTCTTACCCTCCTGTCTGATGCGGGCTGGGTTCTCGAGAATGACGTTCTGCGCAAGAAGGGCTCCGGAGAGCCCTTCGCCTTCGAGATTCTGGTCAATTCCCGCTCGCAGGAGCGGTTGGCCCTCAACTTCTCGCAGTCTTTGAGCCGAATCGGCATTCAGGCCCGCGTGCGCCTCGTCGACGACGTGCAGTACTGGCGCCGTCTCGCCCGGTTCGACTTCGATATGGTGCAGTGGCTCTGGCCCGGGACACCCTCACCGGGCAACGAGCAGCGCAACCGCTGGGGCTCGGCTGCGGCGCAAAGGGGCGGGTCTCAGAACCACGCCGGGGTCACCTCGCCTGCGGTAGACCGTCTCATCGATGCCTTGCTTCAAGCCAAGAGCCGCGAGGATTTCATCTCGGCCGTTCATGCGCTCGACCGCGTCCTCCTGTCGGGATTCTATGCAGTCCCACTATTTTATCTGAAAGATCAATGGCTTGCCTATAGCAACAACCTAAGAAGGCCGGAAAAGACACCGCTGATGGGAACCAATATCGATACCTGGTGGCGCCAGCCGCACTGACCTTCGTTGGTACCGCATACCTCCTATTGTTGAGCTTCCATTCATGTAGACGGTGAAACTATTGCTCTGCTTCGACGTTAGGTGAGCACCTCCTGTCTCATCCGTCGCGTCCAACCGCAGGGTATCGTCATGAACGCAATGCCGAAGGTCCTCGTCGTCGACAACGGCGACCGTGCTCCCGACAGCGCTCTGTCCGCGGAGCTGGCCGGCATGGGATATGCGAGCGTAACGACCCCCTTCGAGACCGCGGACGACGTTCTGGCCCTGATCCCATGCCCGGCTGCCATCGTGCTGCAGATGCCTCGCCGTGCCGGCTGGGCCGAGAGGCGGCGCTTCATGGAACTTGCCAACCGCCTGCGCAAGAACCTGGCCGAGAGCGGAACGCCCGTCATCGTGACGGGTGGCGTGACCGGAGCCGCCACGATGCTCCAGAACCAGCTCAGCATGCACGCCGTCGCGGCTCCGGATATCTAACCCTTCAGAAGCGCGAAGGCTCCTTCTTCGGTCGGCGTCTGGTCTTCGCTCGTCCTGAAGAAAGCCGCGGTCCGGCTCATGCCTGGGTTGGAGTCCCGATAGACGGCAATCGTGCTCCCCGGCCCTCCTCCCGTATGCCCGGCGACCTTCAGGCCGCCTGTCGTCTCTCCGGTCATGACGCCCAGTCCATAGCCAGGGATGGCCCAAGGCCGTCCGGGAACCGGACCCGGTAGGACGAAAGGCATTAGCATGTCCCGTCGTAGCTCAGGCGGCAGTAGATCGCCCCTCATCAGCCGGTCGAGCAGCAGCGCCGCGTCCTCGACACTTCCCACCAGCAAACCGTGATAGACCCAGCCCGGATGATAGCCTTGGGCATTGCCCATGGCGACGTGGTCGAGATCCGCTCTCTCCCGCGCGATACGGGCGGTTTCGATGCCGAGCGGCTTTAGAACGAGGTGCTGCAAGGCGGCATCGAGATCTTCCCCGGTCAGGGTCTCGATCAACTGCCCGACGAGCAGATAGCCGATATTGGAATAGTCCCATCCCTCGCCTACGAGATAGCGGAGCCGATCTGCATCGAGCCGTTCGAGAAGTTCTCGCACGGGCCAGGGATCGTCGTTCCGCTCGACAGCTTCGTGATAGGCACTCAGCCCACCGTAATTCACCAGACCGGACCGGTGCTGCAGCAAGTGGCGCAAACTATAGGGCTTGTCCCGGAGCCGTTCGTCCAGGGTAACAAGTCCGTCTCGCACGAGCACCAGAGCGGCCGCAGCGAGAACCGTCTTCGTGAAACTCCACCAGGGCACGATCCGATGGGCGTCATGGGATTTCACCATGCGCCCATTCTCGATCAGCGCCCAGGCTTCGATCATCAAGCGGCCTTCTTCTCCGCGATGCGCACGAGGCTGCGCAGAATCGTGGTCGAGGCCTTGAGGCGTTCGTCAGGCGTTCCGACATCCCGGACGAACACAATCTTCATGTCGGGACGGACCTTCGCGAACGACGCCTGCTCAGTGACATAGGAGATGAGGCCGGTCGGGTTGGCGAAGGAATTGTCGCGGAACGAGATGATGATGCCCTTCGGGCCGCCATCGACCTTTTCCACATTGGCGCGGCGGCAGAGCACCTTGATCGCCATGATCTTGAGAAGCTGATCGACCTCCGACGGCACCGGCCCGAAGCGGTCCACAAGTTCGGCACGGAAGGCGTCGATCTCCTGGTCGGTCTCGAAGGTCGAGAGGCGACGATAGAGTCCGAGCCGCAATTGCAGATCGGCGATGTAGCTCTCCGGGATCATCACCGGTGCGCCGACCGCGATGGTGGGCGACCACTGATCCTCCGCCGGCTCCTCGATGCCGGCCTTGAGCTGCGCCACCGCCTCTTCCAGCATCTGCTGGTAAAGCTCGTAACCGACTTCTTTGATGTGGCCGGACTGCTCCTCGCCCAAAAGGTTGCCCGCGCCGCGGATGTCGAGATCGTGCGAAGCGAGCTGAAAGCCGGCGCCGAGCGTGTCGAGCGTCTGCAGCACCTTCAGGCGCCGCTCGGCCTGAACTGTCAGCGACTTGTTGGCCGGCACCGAAAACAGCGCATAGGCGCGGGTCTTGGAACGCCCAACGCGGCCGCGCAGCTGATAGAGCTGAGACAGGCCGAACATGTCGGCACGATGGACGATGAGCGTGTTGGCGGTCGGGATGTCGAGGCCCGATTCCACGATCGTGGTGGAGAGCAGGATGTCGTACTTGCCCTCGTAGAAGGCCGTCATGACGTCCTCGAGCTGACCCGCCGCCATCTGGCCGTGCGCGACCGCCACCTTCGCCTCCGGCACTTCCTTGTCGAGGAAGGCCTTCACGTCGCCGAGATCGTCGAGACGCGGCACTACGTAGAAGGCTTGGCCCCCACGGTAGCGCTCGCGCAGCAGCGCCTCGCGGACGAGGAGCGGATCGAAGGGCGTGATGAAGGTGCGCACCGCCAGGCGGTCCACGGGCGGCGTCGTGATCAGCGACAGCTCGCGCACGCCCGTGAGCGCCAGTTGCAAGGTACGCGGAATGGGCGTTGCCGAGAGGGTCAGCACATGCACCTCGGCGCGGAGTTCCTTCAGACGCTCCTTGTGGGAAACGCCGAAATGCTGCTCCTCATCGACGATGATGAGGCCGAGATCCTTGAACTTGATCGTCTTACCGAGCAGCGCGTGGGTGCCGATGACGATGTCGACCGACCCGTCGGCCAGCCCTTCCTTTGTCTTCTTCATCTCGGCGGCCGGCACGAAGCGGGAGGCCTGCGCCACGTTGAGCGGCAGACCGCGGAAACGGTCGCAGAAAGTGCGATAATGCTGGCGGGCGAGCAGCGTCGTCGGCACTACCACCGCCACCTGCTTGCCGCCCATGGCAGCCACGAAGGCTGCGCGCAGCGCCACTTCCGTCTTGCCGAAGCCCACGTCGCCGCAGACGAGGCGATCCATCGGACGGCCCGAGGCCATGTCGTCGAGCACGGCCTCGATGGCGTTGAGCTGGTCCTCGGTCTCGTCATAGGGGAAGCGCGCCGCGAACTCGTCGTAGAGCCCTTCCGGCGGCGTCAGGCGCGGAGCCTCCTTGAGGATGCGGGCGGCCGCGATCTTCATGAGCGCGCCCGCCATCTCGCGGATGCGCTGCTTCATGCGCGCCTTGCGCGCCTGCCAGGCCCCGCCGCCGAGCTTGTCGATCTGAACTTCGGTTTCCTCCGACCCATAGCGGGTCAGAAGCTCGATATTCTCCACCGGCAGGAACAGGCGATCGCCACCGGCATAATGCAGCTCGAGGCAATCGTGCGGCGCACCCGCGGCCTCGATGGTCTTCAAGCCCTCGAAACGCCCGATGCCGTGATCGACGTGGACCACGAGATCGCCCGGCGTGAGCGCCGCGACTTCGGTCAGGAAGTCCTGCGGCCGCTTGGACTTGCGCTTCTGACGCACAAGACGGTCGCCCAGGATGTCTTGTTCGCTGACGACAGCGAGATCCGCCGTCTCGAATCCCGATTCCAGCGGCCAGATGCCGACTGGGATCTCGTTTCGCGGATAGGCCATCGCATCGGAGAACCGTGCGATCGGCTTCGTCTGGCGAAGGTCGTGATCCTGCAATACGTGGCAGAGGCGCTCACGCGAGCCCTCGGTCCAGGCACCGAGCATGACGCGCTTCTTGGCGGCCTGCAGATCGCGGATGTGCCGGACCACCGCCTCGAAAACATTGGCGCTCTCGTCCGCACGTTCGGCGATGAAGTTGCGACCCTGGCGCGCCTCGCAGTCGATGACGAGCTTTCCGGCCGATTCCGGGATCGCGAAGGGCGTGAGCCGCGCAAGAGGAAGTTTCGCGGTGCGTTCCGACCATTCCTCAGGCTTGAAGTACAAGGCATCCGGCGGCAGCGGACGATAGGGCGCGACGCCGGGCTGGCTCTGCCCCATCGCGTCCCGGCGGGCATCGTAATAATCCTTCACCTGGGCGAGGCGCTCGGCGGCCGCATCGTCGGCCAGCGCATCGAACACCACGGGGATGCCGGGCAGGTAATCGAACAGCGTGTCGAGATGATCGTGGAAGAGCGGCATCCAGTGCTCGAGGCCAGGATAGCGCCGCCCCTCGCTGATCGCCTCGTAGAGCCGGTCGTCGCGGGTCGGTGCGCCGAAGGCCGCCACATAGGCCTGCCGGAAGCGCTTGATGCTCTCGGTGGTGAGTTGCACCTCGCTCATGGGCACTAGATCGAGGGAGCGCAGGGTGCCGACCGTGCGCTGCGTCTCGGGATCGAATGCACGGATCGATTCCAGCGCATCGCCAAAAAAGTCGAGGCGGACCGGGTTAGGCAGGCCCGCCGGGAAGAGATCGATGATGCCGCCGCGCACCGCGTATTCGCCAGTGTCCCGCACGGTACCGGTGCGTAGGAAGCCGTTGCTCTCCAGCCAATTGATCAGCTGCGTCGTGTCGACCACGTTGCCGGGGGCGGCCGAGAAAGTCTCTGCGGCGATGCGGGCCTTGGGAGGAACACGCTGAACCAGGGCATTCACCGTGGTCGAGAGGAGGCGCGGCTTGTCCTCGGAGGTCTTGGAGCGGGCAAGCCGCGCCAGCGTCGTCATCCGCTGCGCCGTGATCGCGCTGTTGGGCGACACGCGGTCATACGGCTGGCAGTCCCAGGCCGGGAACGTCAGGATCTCGATCTCGGGCGCAATGAAACCCAAGCTATTGGCAAAATTCTGCTGCCGCTGCCCGTCGCGGGCCACATGGACCAGAACCGCTGGTCCCTCCACCTGCCCCGACAGACCCCTCGCGAGATCGGCGACGGCAAGGGCGTCGAAGCCGTCCGGCACGCTGGACAGCGTCAGGCTTTGGCCCTTCTTCAGGACATCGAGAGCACGGGTCAGGGCTGGCTTCATGGCAGGTTGTCAGATCGTAGATAACAAGAACGCGGGCTGGTCGGCCCAGTTCGTTGGATAACAGAAAAGAGGGATGGTGTAGTCCGATGCAGGACCGCGTGTCATCCCCGGTTGAAATGGCTTGTCTCCTCTTAGGGAGACGCCCTTCCATGTCATCACCGGCCTTGTGCCGGTGATCCCGATTGTGTGAGGCGCCTCGCTTCTTCGCATCGGGATGGCCGGGACAAGCCCGGCCATGACGAGAAGCAACAGCGGCTCACACCTCTTTCTCTCAGCTATGGATCGGCGAGGTATACGTGTGGAACGCCTTCAGCCTATTGAACAGGGGTGTGTCGTAATTGGAGGGCGTTTGGATCTCGCCGGTGATCCAGCCGAGCAGGTCGCGGTCGGTCACCTCGATCAGGCGCTCGAATTCGGCCAGATCCTCGTCCGAGAGCTCGCCGATCTCCGCATCCGCGAAGCGGCCCATGATCAGGTCCATCTCCCGCATGCCCCGGTGCCAGGAGCGGTACAAGATCTGCCTGCGACGGGTGTCGAGGCCGGCGCTGCTGCGTGTCGTTCCGCTCATGACATTGCTCCGATCAATCAAAGATAACGTCGCCTCCGGGCGGCTTGGCCGCTATATAACCATCTCCCTCACCGTTGCCACCCATTTGAATGTCATTGCGTCCTTCCATTCTCGATCCGCTGTTCGCTCCTGCCAGCACCCTGCCCGGCGTCGGACCGAAGATTACCCCATTGCTCGACCGCCTCCTCGGCGAGCCGGGCAAGCCTACGCGCGTCGTGGATCTGCTGTTCCACGTGCCGACCAGCGGGATCTCGCGCGAGATGAAGGGATCGGTGGCGGACGCTCCCGTCGGAGAGCCGGTGACGCTGTCCGTGACCGTCGTCGCTCACCGCGCCCCACCGCCCGGCCGCCGCGCACCCTACCGGATCCTCGTGGAGGATGAGACCGGGGACGTGACGCTGATCTTCTTCAACGGCCAGAAGGCCCGCCTGGAAAAGATCCTGCCCGTGGGCGAGCGTCGCTACATCTCCGGCAAGATCGAGCTATGGGACGGCAGGCGCCAGATGGTCCATCCGGACCGGATTCTGGACGACCGCGGCATCGAGGATCTGCCGGCCGTCGAAGCCGTCTACGGCCTGACGGAGGGCCTCTCCTCGCGCATGGTGGGCAAGTATATCGGCTCGGCCCTCGAAAAGATCCCTCAGCTGCCGGAATGGCAGGATCCGGCTTGGCTCGACCGGAACGCCCTGCCCGATTTCCGGCAGGCGCTTTTTACTCTCCACAGGCCGGACACTGCCTCTCAGCTGTCCGAGGAGGCGCTCGCCAAATCCGCCCCGCGCCGCCGTCTTGCCTATGACGAGTTGCTGGCCTCCCAGCTGGCGCTGGCTCTGGTTCGAAGCCGCATGCGCCGGCTGCCCGGCCGGGTCAATGCCGGAGACGGGCATCTGGTCGAGCGCCTGAAACGCGCCCTGCCCTTTGGGCTCACCGGCTCGCAGGCCCGGGCCATCGAGGATATCCGCAACGACCTCACCTCCGACAAGAAGATGCTGCGCCTGCTCCAGGGCGATGTCGGCTCGGGCAAGACCGTCGTCGGCCTGCTCACCATGGCGAGCGCCATCGAGGCGGGACGCCAGGCAGCCATGATGGCCCCGACAGAAATCCTCGCCCGCCAGCATTACGAGCGCGTTGCGCCGATGGCCGAACAGGCCGGCCTGACCATCGCGCTGCTCACCGGACGCGAGAAAGGCGTGGCACGCAGGAATATTCTTGCCGGGCTTGCCGATGGCAGGATCCAGATCGCGGTCGGAACCCACGCCCTGTTCCAGGAAGGTGTCGCGTTCCAGGATCTCGGCGTCGCCGTGGTGGACGAACAGCACCGTTTCGGCGTGCACCAGCGTCTGGCGCTCGGCTCAAAAGGTGAGGCCGTCGACATCCTCGTCATGACCGCGACCCCGATCCCGCGCACCCTGGCGCTCACCTATTTCGGCGACATGGACGTATCCGTGCTCAGCGAAAAGCCGGCCGGCCGCAAACCGATTGCCACAAAGCTCATCGCCATCGACCGCCTCGACGAGGTCGTCGGCGGCATCGGGCGCGCCATCGCCAATGGAGATCAGGTCTATTGGGTCTGTCCGCTCGTCGGCGAGTCGGAATCCATCGATCTCGCCGCCGCCGAGGAGCGCTTCGACATGCTCAAAAGCTTCTTCGGCGATCAGGTCGGCCTCGTGCATGGCAAGATGGCCGGCAAGGACAAGGACTCCGCCATGGAGCGCTTCTCCAGTGGCGAGACCAAGATCCTCGTCTCCACTACCGTGATCGAGGTCGGCGTCGATGTGCCGAACGCCACGATCATGGTCATCGAGCACGCCGAGCGCTTCGGCCTCGCGCAGCTCCATCAGCTGCGCGGACGCATCGGCCGCGGCTCGAAATCCTCGACCTGCCTTCTGGTCTACAAGGGCCCGCTCGGTCAGGTCGCCCAGGCGCGGCTCGAGATGATGCGCCAGACGGAGGACGGCTTCCGCATCGCCGAGGAGGACCTGCGCCTGCGCGGCGAAGGTGAGGTGCTGGGCACGCGCCAGTCCGGTACGCCCGGCTTCAAGCTCGCCCGTCTCGAGGTGGATGGCGACCTCCTCGGCGCGGCGAGAGACGACGCGCGCCTGATCGTAGACCGCGACCCAGATCTCGTCAGCGAACGCGGGCAGGCGTTGAGGGTGCTGCTCTACATGTTCGAGCGGGATGCGGCGATCCGGCTGCTGCGGGCGGGCTGAAACAGCTTCACTGTCATTCCGGGGCCGCGCAGCGGAACCCGGAATCCATAAACACGACGCCTCAGAAATGAGCGAGCGGCGTTGTACTTAATTCTGCGCGGCAGCGGCTATGGATTCCGGGCTCGCCTGCAGCGCCCCGGAATGACAGTCGCGTTGCCGACGCTCATTCCACCGTCACGGATTTCGCCAGATTGCGCGGCTGGTCCACGTCTTTGCCCATGAAGACAGCCGTGTGATAGGCGAGCAGCTGGATCGGAACCGCGTTGAGGATCGGAGCCACGATCGGGTGCACGGACGGCATCACGATGGTCGCCATGGTGTCGAGACCGGCTTCCAGCGCGCCGCGCTCGTCGGTGATGAGGATGATGCGACCGCCGCGGGCCGCCACTTCCTGCATGTTCGAGACGGTCTTCTCGAAGATGTTGTCGTGCGGTGCGATCACGATGACCGGCATCGTCTCGTCGATGAGCGCGATGGGGCCGTGCTTGAGTTCGCCCGCCGCATAGCCTTCCGCGTGGATGTAGGAGATTTCCTTGAGCTTCAGGGCTCCTTCCATGGCGAGCGGATACGACGTGCCGCGGCCGAGATAGAGCACGTCTTTCGCCTTGGAGAGATCGCGGGAGAGGATTTCGATCTGGTGCTCGCGCTTCATCGCCTCGGTCATCTGACCGGGAATGGCGATGAGAGCATTCACCAGTTCCCTCTCATCTTCCGCGCTCAACGTGCCACGGGCACGGCCGGCCGCGATGGCCAGCGACAGGAGTACGGTGAGCTGGCAGGTGAAGGCCTTGGTCGAAGCCACGCCCACTTCGACGCCGGCGAGGGTCTGAGCGATGACATCGCTCTCCCGGGCCATGGTGGAGGTCGGCACGTTCACGACAGAGAGCGTATGCTGCTTCTCCGTCGTGGCGTAGCGAAGCGAGGCGAGCGTGTCCGCTGTCTCACCCGACTGAGATACGAAGAGTGCAAGCCCGCCCGGCTGGAGCGGAGCCTCACGGTAGCGGAATTCGGACGCCACATCGATCTCGACCGGGATGCGGGCGAGGCGCTCGAACCAGTATTTCGAGATCAGACCGGCCAGATAGGCCGTTCCGCAGGCCGAGATCGAGATGCGCTTCAGATCCTTGAAGTCGAACGGCAATTCGAGAGGAAGCTCAACCCGTTCTGAGGCAAAGTTGACGTAATGCGCAAGCGTGCGTCCCACGACCTCGGCTTGCTCGTGGATCTCCTTGGCCATGAAGTGGCGGTAATTGCCCTTGTCGGCGAGGAAGGAGCCGACCGGGATCTTGTGGCGGGTCCGGTGCACAGGCTTGCCCGACTCGTCGCGGATATCGGCGCCCTTGCGGGTCAGGATGGCCCAGTCGCCGTCGTCCAGATAGGCGACCTCGTCGGTGAATGGCGCGAGTGCCAGCGCGTCGGAGCCGAGATACATCTCGCCCTCGCCGTAGCCGATGGCGAGCGGCGCTCCATGGCGGGCGCCGATCAGGAGGTCCTCTTCGCCCGAGAACAGGAAACCGAGGGCGAAAGCGCCGCGCAGACGCGGCAGGGTCACGGCAACCGCCTCGATGGGCAGGCGGCCCTGGCGGATCTCGTAAGTGACGAGCTGGGCCACCACTTCCGTATCCGTCTCGGTCTCGAACCGAATGCCCTTGGCCTCAAGCCCCGTCTTCAGCTCGCGGAAATTCTCGATGATGCCATTATGAACCACCGCCAGCTTGTCGGTTGCGTGGGGATGAGCGTTGGTCTCGTTCGGCTTGCCGTGGGTCGCCCAACGGGTATGGCCGATGCCGATGACGCCGGACAGGGGGGCCTGTGACAACTTGGTCTCCAGGTTACGCAGCTTGCCCTCGGCCCGGCGGCGGTCGAGCCGCCCCTCTTCCAAGGTTGCGACGCCGGCAGAATCGTAGCCCCGGTACTCAAGCCGCTTGAGAGCCTCCACGATCTGTGGCGCGACAGGGGTTTTCCCGACGATTCCAACGATTCCGCACATTCCCAAAAGCTTCCTTGATCCAATTCGACAGCGCTAAGCTTGATGCCTCTCTTACAGAGGCCCAACCTCACAGCGGAATCAACTTGCGTAACCTATTGTGACAAACGGCCTTATTTCTTCTTGGCCGCCAGGGCTTTTGCCCGGAATTCGAGAGCCCAGCCTTCCTTTACGATCTGACGTCCGCGCCCGAGACCCAAGGCGTTATCCGGGATGTCGTCCGTAATAACCGAGCCGGAACCGACGAAGGCGCCCTTGCCGATCGTGATGGGTGCCACGAGCGCGGAGTTCGAGCCGATGAAGGCTCCCTCGCCAATTTGGGTCCGGTGTTTGCCGAAGCCGTCGTAATTGCAGGTGATGGTGCCGGCGCCGATATTGGCCTCGGCCCCAATGGTCGCGTCGCCCAGATAGGTCAGGTGGCTCACCTTGGCGCCGGCGCCTAGCTCTGTGTTCTTGATCTCGACGAAGTTGCCGACCTTCGCCTTGGGGCCAATGGAAGCGCCGGGACGGAGTCGTGCAAAGGGGCCCACACCGGCCCCGGAGGCAATCCGCGTGCCTTCCAGGTGGCTGAAGCTGTGAACGACAGCCCCCGCCTCCACGAACACGCCGGGACCAAAGACCACATGCGGCTCGACCATCACATCCTGGCCGAGCTGGGTGTCATGGCTGAAGAAGACCGTTTCGGGTGCAACGAGAGTCACGCCGGCAGCCATGGCCTCGTGGCGCAGACGGTCCTGGATCATGCGCTCGGCGGCCGCGAGCTGGGCCCGATCATTGACACCGTGGACCTCCTCTTCCGGCACGACGGCGATGGCCGTCCGATGCCCGAGCTCGCGGGCGATCTCGACGATATCCGTCAGATAGTATTCACCCTTGGCGTTGTCGTTTCTGACCCGGTCGAGCAGAGTCAGTGCCAGGTCGCCGCGGATCGCCATCAGGCCACCATTGCAGAGGGTGATCTCTCGCTCGGCCTCGCTGGCGTCCTTGTGCTCACGGATGGCCAACAGCTCATCGCCCGACGTGATGAAGCGGCCATAGCCCGCGGGATCCTTGGCCTCGAACCCCATGGCAACCACGCCGGCGCCCTGGGCGAGCGGCGCCCTCAGCTTGGCGAAGGTCTCAGCCAGGACGAGCGGCGTATCGCCGAAAGCGACGATCACGTCGTCCGCACTCTGCTCCAGAGCCTCCCGCGCGCTCAGGACCGCATGGGCGGTGCCGAGCCTGTCCCTCTGAACGAAGATCCGAGCCTCAGGGAAATTCTTCTGCACCTCTTTCGCTACATCCTCACGATCCGGTCCGATAACCGCAGCGACGCTCGTGGCGCCGGCTTTCGTGAGGGTCGCGAGCACATGTCCGACCATGGAGCGGTTGGCGACCTGATGCAGGACCTTGGGCTTTCCGGATTTCATCCGGGTGCCCTCACCGGCGGCCAGCACGATGGCGAGACAGCTCCGGGACGAGGGCGTCTTGAAGGCATCAATCGAGGTCATACAGTTTCAATCCGGTGGCACTTTGCCGTCGAGCTAAATCAGAAGAGGTATTTCGGCAATCATTTCATGAGCAATGAGGCGGTTTCCGCCTGTGGCCTCGTTTACTTCATGCTCACGATTGACGATATGTATAAGGCATTCCAACTGTCTGGCTGAAGAGCCTCGTTCACACAAGAGTATCGCTGTGCCGGTTTCGCCAAGGGGTCCGTCCCCCTTCCATCCTCGCCGGCGCGACATGCTGGCCTATATCGGCGTCTCCGTCGCCGGGCTCGCATACGCGCCAGCCGTCCGAGCCCAAACACCCCAAGCGACGATTTCAGCGAGGATGGGCGAGAATCAGCGGTTCGATCCGGCGGTTGTGGTCGACATCGCACGGCAGCTCTCGAAGAAGCCCTATGTGCCGCCCCCGAATGATCTGCCGGATGTCTTCGGCAATCTGAATCAGGAGCAGTACTCCGCCATCCGATATACCCAGCCGGCGATCTGGAGCACGGAAGCCCGCGGCATCTCCGTGGAGCCACTTCACCGCGGCTTCGTCTTCAGGGATGCCGTCGACCTTTACCTCGTGGAGGATGGAGCCGTCCGCCGGCTCGCCTTCAGCCCAACTCAGTTCGATTACGGCCGCATCACGGTACCGAACAATATACCGGATATCGGCTATTCAGGCTTCAAGCTGATCGCGCAGCTCGGAAACGGCAAGCCATTCGACTTCGCCTTCGTTCAAGGCGGCACCTTCTTTCGGGCGATCGCTCGCGGCCAGACCTACGGCGCGATTGCGAGAGCGCTGACCTTGCGGCCTGCCGAAGCGCGCGGTGAGGAATTTCCGGTCTTCCGGGCGTTCTGGCTCGAGCGCCCCGCCGTGGGCAGCAATACCATTACCGTGCATGGCGTGCTCGATTCGGAATCGACCACGGGCGCGGTGCGCATGACGTTCCGTCCGGGCGACATGACCATCGTCGATGTGGAGATGACTCTCTTCCCTCGCGTCAACCTCGAGCACGTGGGCCTGGGCGGCATTGCGTCGACCTACCTTTACGGACCGAATGATCTCCTGAACTCGGACGATATCCGTCCTGCGGTCTACGATTCCTCCGGGCTTCAGATGTTGAACGGTTCGGGCGAATGGCTGTGGCGTCCGCTGCACAATCCCGAGACTCTCCAGATCTCGGCCTTCGTCGACAATTCCCCGCGCGGTTTTGGCCTTCTGCAGCGGGATCGTTCCTATGAATCGTTCCAGGACGATGACCAGCGCTTCGAACGCCGCCCGAGCCTCTGGATCGAGCCATTGGGCGATTGGGGTCAGGGCAGCGTTCAGCTGCTCGAAATTCCCACCGACGCCGAGATCAACGACAACATTCTCACCTATTGGCGCCCGAAGGCGCCGATGGCGGCCGGATCAGAGGTTGCCGTCGCGTATCGGCAGTATTGGGGATGGAACTCGCCTGAGCGTCCGCCACTCGCAACCGTATCGGCCACGCGCTCGGGCCGAGGCAGCGGGGGCCGCCGGCGGCGTTTCACGGTCGACTTTTCCGGAGATATGCTGGGTGACAATTTGCCGGCGGACCTTAAATCGGTCCTAACCGTTGCCCCTGGGACGTTCCAGAACCTCAAACTTTTGCCATATCCGGAGCGAAAGACAGTACGCGTTGCGTTCGAGCTTGACCCGGGCAACGAAAACGCGTGTGAGATGCGCCTGATCCTTGAAGCAGGCGGGAAACCGATTAGCGAGACATGGCTTTATCGTTGGACACCGTAAGTCCCGACTCAAACCCGAATGTAGCCGCCCTCGAGCGGCCTGCATCTTCTATGCCCCCCGAGAAGCACCTCGACATGCCGACCCAGTCGCTTCGGCGCTGGTCGGAACCGGAGGAGCGTAAGCCACTTTTGCAGCATCCCCGGATGGGGACTTGGCTCGCCCGTCTCTTCGTCTTCGGAGGCGGCTTGCTGCTGACGGCCTACGGCACCTACGAGATGTATCAGGTCGTGTCGGTGAGCCGCACGACTGCGCTTCAGTGGGTGCTCGTGGCGCTGTTCACGATCAACTTTTCCTGGATCGCAATCGCGTTCACCAGTGCACTCTTGGGCTTCTTTGCCCTGCTCAGGCGCCCAGGCCATCGGGGACCGCTGCCCACCTCGCTGCAGCAGCGCACCGCCATCGTCATGCCCGTCTACAACGAGCAGACGGACCGTACCTTTGCCGCTCTGGAAGCGATTTATGAATCGGTTCAGGCGACAGGTCTTGGCAATCATTTCGACTATTTCATTCTCTCCGACACTACAAATCCGGATGCCTGGGTCGCCGAGGAGCGGGCTTTCCTGGCCTTAAGGGAACGTCTGGGGCCCGGAGCGCGGTTCTATTACCGCCACCGGCAGAAGAACCACCACCGCAAGGCCGGCAACATCGCCGACTTCGTGTCGCACTGGGGTGGCCATTACGAGCACATGCTCGTGCTCGATGCCGACAGCCTCATGACGGGCGAGTGCATCGTGCGCCTGGCCGCCGCCATGGAAGCCGATCCCGATGCCGGCATCATCCAGTCTCTACCGCTCATCATCAACCGCAACACGCTCTTCGCCCGCGTCCAGCAATACGCGGCGCGAGTGACGGGCCCGGTCATCGCCATGGGTCTTGCGGTCTGGATGGGACGCGACGGCAACTATTGGGGCCATAACGCGATCATCCGCACCAAGGCCTTCGCGGATCATGGCGGCCTGCCCGACCTGAAGGGCAAGCCTCCTTTCGGCGGGCACATCCTGAGCCACGACTTCGTCGAGGCGGCGCTGCTGCGGCGCGCCGGCTGGTCGGTCTACATGCTGGCGGATCTCCAAGGCTCCTACGAGGAGAGTCCCCCATCCCTCATCGATTTGTCAGCCCGCGACCGGCGCTGGTGCCAGGGCAATCTGCAGCATATGCGGGTCATCGGGGCCAAGGGACTGAAGCTGCCGACGCGGCAGCATTTCGCCACCGGCATCATGTCCTATCTGGCCTCGCCGTTTTGGTTATTCCAGTTGATCGTCGGTATCGCGCTCGTCCTGCAGACGACCTACATCCGGCCGGAATATTTCGCCCGCGACTTCCGCCTTTATCCGATCTGGCCCCGGTTCGACCCCGAACGAGCCTTGGCGCTCTTCGCATTGACCATGGGCATCCTGCTCGCACCGAAAGTCTTCGGACTGCTGCTGATGCTCATTCGTGGTGATGATCGTAGGGCCTCGGGCGGCGGCATCCGGTTGATCATCTCGTCAACGATCGAGATCATCCTCTCGGCGCTCCTGGCGCCGATCCTGATGCTCATCCAGTCGGGCTCGGTGTTCCAGATCCTGCTCGGACGCGACACCGGCTGGCAGCCGCAGCGTCGCGACGACGGCTCCATTCCCTTCAAGGATATCGTCCGTCGCCATCGGGCGCATACGGTTCTCGGCGCGCTGGCCGGCATCTCCGCCTTCATGATCGCCACATCCCTGTTCCTATGGATGTCGCCCACGATCATTGGCCTCCTGCTCGCAATCCCGCTGTCGTGGCTCAGCGGCCAGCTCGGGGCAGGACTTGCATTGAAACGGCTCGGACTTCTGAGAACGCCCGAAGAATATCGGCCGCCGGCCATTGCGATGCGTGCCAACGAGTTGCAGGCCCGCAATGCCACCTTCGGCTTCGACGATGCCGACAGCCTCCGGGCCATCTATGCGGATGCGACCTTGAGGGAAAACCATATGGCGATGCTTCCGCCCGCCCTGCCCCGCAAGCGCGGCGTCATCGAAACGGAGCGGGCCTTGGCCGAGGCCAAACTGATCGATGCGGAGACCATCGACGATGCGGTCAGCTGGCTGCACGGCAAGGAACGCATGGTCGTTCTGCACGACCGGGCGCTCATCGGCATGCTCGTGCATCTGAAGGCCAAGCCTCCCGAGGTTCAAGCTGCTGAGTAGTACTCTCTCGAAACCGGGGCTTCAGGCCCCGGTTTGCATTTGGGCCGTGGGAGAGGCTCTCTCGCTGTCGCCCGCCACCTCGCTCAATACCCAGTCGCGGAAAGCCTCGATCTTGGCGGAGCGTCTGCGGGCTTTCGGATAGACCAGCCAATAGCTCCGATCCGTCATCGCCAGGAGATCGAACGGTTTCACGAGCCTGCCCGACGCCAGGTCGTCAGGGAAGAAGAAGGGATTGATGAGCGCCACACCCTGACCTGCGATGGCCGCCATCCCCTCGAACTGCTGCACCCCAAGCGAATTGTCCGGACGCCGCGAGAGATCGACATCTTTCAATCCGGCCGCCGCGAACCAATCCTGCCACCATGGATCGCTCGGTGAGATGAGCGGAAGTTTGAGAATATCCACGGGCTCTCGCAGGTCGACCTCCTGGAGCAACTCCGGGCTGCAGACGGGTACGAACTGGTTGGGAAACAGAACATGCGTCTCAAGACCCGGCCAGTCTCCTGTGCCGCTTCGGATTCCGATGTCGAACTCGCTCTGCGTGAACTCGATCATCTCGGTCGAGACGGAGATTTGAACTGCGATATTGGGATGGAGCTGCCGGAAGCGTCCCAGACGCGGAACCAGCCAGTTCGATGCGAAGGTCGAGAGAGTGGTAATCGACAGCGTCGACTGGACCACCTCCTCGACGCCTGCGAATGCATTGCGCAGGGCCTCGAAAGCTTCCGTCACGGCCGGAGCGAGCTTCCTGCCCTTCGCCGTGAGCGTCACCTGACGCGGCAAGCGGATGAACAGCGGCGCCCCGACGCGATCCTCGAGGATCTTGATCTGGTAGCTCACGGCAGCCTGCGTCATGCCGAGCTCTTCAGCCGCACGGGTAAAGCTCTGATGGCGGGCGGCCGCCTCGAAGACTCTGACGGCGCTCATCGGGGGAAGTTTTGACGGCAGTTTAGACATGACGATCCATAAGGCTACCTTATGCCAGCCCATTGGCATTTGCTTTGTCAAGCTCCCCCGGCAGGCGCATCTTCAATCCCATCACCGAGGGCCATGAGGCCCCGACAAACAACCACGGTAGGCTATGATGAGATACGAAGATGCCCGCCGCCTTCGCAGCGTCGAGAGCGTTTGGCTGCGCCTGAAGCTCTGGTTCCGTTCAGACCATCCGAGAAAGAGACCGATCATCGCCGATCTGAGCCATCTCTCCGATCACGAGAGGCGTGACATCGGTCTCCCGGAGCCGATCCGCTACATGGATTGGCGCGCCCTGAAGGACGAGAAAGATAGCCCATTGGTCAGGACGTCAGGCGGCTGGGCTTAAGCTCTCCGCTCTCCTCGAGGAGCGAATGCCCTGTGGAGGCGATATGTGCCTCGATTCGCTTGAGATCTCGCACGATGTCGAGCTGGATCGCGCTCGTATCGCCCATAGTCCTGCCGGACCGAAGCTGTTCGAGATGCTTCTGTGCGACCGCGCGCTCAAGATCCCGGAATCGTTCCTTCTCGGCAACGAGCCTGCGCGCGGAACCGTGGTCTTGGAACATCAGTACGGAAGCTGCCAGCTGTAGATGCTCCAGGAGCTTCGCATGCATGCTGGTGATATCGTCCAGGCTGTCCTTCGGCAGGCGCAGATGATTCTTGATGCGTTTGGCTGCCAATTCCATCAGGTTCTTGTCGATGATGTCGCCCACATGTTCCAGGTTGATGGCGAAGGCGAGAATATCGGACAGACGCTTCGCCTCCGCCTCGCTCAAGGCCTCGTGGTTGATCGAGCTCAGATAGCGGCGAATCGCGCTGAAGAGCCGGTCGAGCACGTCGTCCGTGCGACTCACCTGATCGACCCGGCTGATATCGTCCTCGCGAAAGAGATCCTGAGAACTCCGCAGCATGGTTTCCACCGTATCGACCATGCGCAGGACTTCGCGGGCCGCGTTCGAAAGCGCGACGGAGGGCGTATCGAGAGCATCCTTGTCGAGATATTGCGGCGTGCCCGGATCGGAAGCGCGGAGCTTCTCCGGAAAGATCTTGAGCAAAAGCTGTGCGATCCAAGGCAGCGGCAGGATGAAGATCGCAGCCACCACAACGTTGAACAGCGTGTGGAAATTCGCCGCCAGACGCGCCGGATGCGGATCGAAAGCCGACATCGCCGACAGGATCGGATCGATCAGCGGGAATGTCACGAGGCAGCCGATCACCCGCATGGCGAAGTTACCGAACGGCACGCGCAGTTTGACGGGATCTCCTCCGGTGCCCTCCAGC
Organism: Microvirga sp. GN3; assembly: GCF_055792825.1. Taxonomy (NCBI): domain Bacteria; kingdom Pseudomonadati; phylum Pseudomonadota; class Alphaproteobacteria; order Hyphomicrobiales; family Methylobacteriaceae; genus Microvirga; species Microvirga sp. GN3. Next base: position 44,821 of record NZ_JBVVAK010000010.1, on the reverse strand, counting down.
AGGGGGTTGAGAGAGCTGCCGAGATTGGCGCCCAGGACCATTACCAGGGCTGAGTGTGCATCGATGACGCCAGCGCCCGCAAGCGACATGATGAACAGCAAGGCGGCGACGCTGGAATGGGCAAGCCACGCAAAAATTGCGGACAGAAGCACCAGGATCAGCGGATCGGAAGCGACAACCGTGAGAACCTCTTTGAGGATCGCGGAGGACTCGATGTGCCGTATCGTATCGGTTAGGAGGTGCAGCGAAAGCAGCATTAATCCGAGACCAATAGCGACTCGACCCAGATCTTTAGTCCGACTCGTCCTCCCCCTCCGGTAGGCCACGAAGCCGCCGAAGATCAGAGCGGGAAAAATCAGGGACACGTCGAACGACAGAACCTGCACAATGAGCGTCGTGCCCACATTCGCTCCGAGCATCACGGCCAGAGCCGGCACGATGTCGACCGCCCCGCCTGCCGTGAAGGAGGCCACCATCAAGGCCGTCGCCGTACTGCTTTGCAGAACCGTCGTCACGCCGACACCGGCGAGAAAGGCTTGCAGGCGCGTCCTCAGTGCCATCCCAAGGATCCAGCGCAGATCGCTGCCGAAGGCGCGCTGAACCCCGCTATTGACCATGTTGATGCCCCATAGAAGCAGGGCAATCTCACCGAAAAGGTGGATCAAGACGGAGGTTGCAGACATTCAATCCTCTGGATTCGACAGATAAGGCACAATCTCCCTGCTTACCGGCCATTTGGCGCGACGGCAATAAGGTTGCCGGCTAATAATGATCATGTACCGGATTAATCTTCAGAAAATCGCCCCGGACGCCACGGATGGACGATGTCCTTGTCGGGAAGGCTGAGTCTTGGAGCCGTCTACGCCCCGGCGTTCTGCCAGGAAGAGCGGCTTAATCCTTAGGGTCCCAGGATAAACGCAAAAATCGCAAAGCCTTAGCCAGCACCAATTTGGCTACTCCTTACGCATGCCGTCATCTCCTTAAGGTCGTCTGCTCTTTTCCCCGTATAATCGGTACGCATGGAGTGTCCTAAAAAGCTAAGTTCCAAGGCGGTTCGGGCGTTGATTGACGGTATCTCACTGTTAGGTGTGCGAGGGCGTGAGATGGGTTTGGACGATCCATTTCCAATCGAGAAATGCTCCGGACGCGTCCGGGGAGCGATCCTGGCGGAATTTCAAGGACGGTGCCCCACCATCCGCGAAGTTGCCAGCATCTCAGATGCCCAATGGCTGACCGTCCCCAATATCGGCCCAACAACATTGGAGGAGTTGCGCAGCATGACGCACACCGCCCCCAATGGTGAGTCCCGACCCAATCCGACGGGGATGCCAGACGGTGAATTGTTGTCTCGACTGAACCGCCTCCAGCGCGAACTCAACGTTATTATCGGAGAGATCAAGGCGCGCTTAAGCGCAGGACTGTCCAAGAAGAATCATCAAAACAGGACTGACTGAGCCTTTCGAAACTAAGTAACATTCTGAACGCCAAAGCCAGCGGACAATTCGGTTCTCATTTTGACTGTTATTGACTTTAGGGCAGAGTCAGAGTTGATAGGTAGATTATCTTCCAGAGTAGCTCGTCCTGGCTCATATTGCGCTGACACCGGCTCGCTCTTGATTTGAGGGGCTGAGACATGTCGAGCGTTGTGCGTTCCATCGATTTCATTATCGATCAGAATGAGCGCATCGGGAACAGCGGAACCGTCTACGAGATCGGGAGCCCGGCGATCAAGTTTCTCATCGAGCAACTCGATGATGGAACGTTGAGAGTGACTGCCGCTGTCTTTGATAACGACGGCGACAGCGATGTGGATACTGCTGACATCAGAGGTATCTTCTTTCACATCGCAGGCATCGACAATAATTCCGCCGACGAAACCTGGCTGAATGGCCTGTCGATCACAGGCTTGGGCAGCAGCGCGCCTTACATTCAGGGGATCGCACTCGGCGCCGAGGGCGTCAAGGATGTTCCGGAGGGCAGCAACAGCGACAATATGAACGGGCGTCCGCTCACGCCGTACGATGTCGGCGTTGGCATCGGAACGTCCGGCATCGGGCATGACGATGTTAAATCGGTAACCTTCCTCCTCAATCATGCTACCGACGATCTGACGCTCGAGCACCTTGCTCAACAAGGCTTCGGCGCGCGGCTCACGAGCGTGGGCGTGGCAGGGTCCAACCGCGGCGACAGCCTCAAGCTCTGGGGATTGGCTCCCGTGGCACCGTCCATCACACCGCCGGCCCCAACCGGCTCTCTCGGCGGTCGGGTCTGGCTGGATCTCGACAAGGACGGCGTGCAGGACGACGACGGTCAGGAAATTGGCGTCAGGGGGATCGAGGTCACGCTGATCGGCGCGAGTGGCAGTGTTCTCAAGACCACGACGGGGGATGCTGGCGATTACCTGTTCGACAACTTGTCCTATGGGTCCTATGAGGTCCAATTCGACAGCAGCACGTACAAGTTTACCGCGAAGGACATCGGCTCTGACGACAAGGACAGCGACGCCGATGCAATAACCGGGCGCACGGCTGCCTACAAAATCGACGATACCAACAAGGACGTCAGAGCGATCGACGCCGGGCTGTATAAGGTTGAGACCACGCCGCCGGTGATCATCACGCCTCCCGTCGCAGGAAATGACGACCTGATCGAAGCCGGCGACGACAACGACTTCATCCATGGCGGCAGCGGTAACGATGAAATGCAGGGTGAAGGCGGCGACGACACGATCTATGGCGGGACCGATCGCGGTGAGATCGCCTGGAATCCCGGCAATGGAAAACTGAACAAGGTTCTCATCGGCGACAATCTCTATGGCAATGACGGCCGCGATACCTATCGCTATGCCAAGGGCGATGGCGTCGACCTGATCTGGGACTTCAGGCCGGGCGACGATGTCATCGAGCTGACCGGTTACTCCCTCGCGGATATCAAGGCGACCTGGGTCGGCAAGATCGCCAATTGGATCGACACCCCCAAGCACAACAAGCTCGCGCTGACCTTCAGCGATGGCGGCGCCATCCTCTTCAACGACTATTCGGGATTGGACACCAGCACGGCAACGGCCATCAAGCTGTCTGATGGAACGGTCCTCAGCTTCTCTCAGCTTCTGGGCATGGCCGGCAAGAAACCGGCAGGTTCCCAGTCCAACGACGACCGGCAGGTCGCTCTTCGTAGCTACGAGTGGCGCGAGCTGGGCAAAGACCTGAACCGCTATGGAGGCAACGACAAGGACAAGTTGATCGGCGCCTCAGGTGATGACAACCTCTACGGCAATGAGGGCGTCAACGGCCTCAACGGCAAGGACGGTGACGATCAATTGTTCGGCGGCAACACCCGCGATGCCATGCTCGGCGGAACAGGCGACGATATCAGCTATGGCAATGGCGGCGACGATCTCATCGTTGGTGGAAGCGGCTCCGACAGGCTGTATGGCACAGGCGGTGTCGATTACATCTTCGGCGACGACATCCCTGAGGGGATCACACTACCTCAGGCCTTTGCCGGAGATCTCCAGTGGCTCCTGGACGAGACGACGCTGGTGACGTCCAGCAGCCTGACCCTTGCCGCGGATGTCAGAAACGTGGCGGCCTCGGGCGATACGGCCATCGATATCACGGGCAACAATTTGAACAATGTGATCGCCGGCAATGCTGGCAAGAACACGATCAAGGCCGGCCAGGGCAATGACGTGGTCTCCGGCGGCTTCGGCAACGACATTCTCTCCGGCGGATCCGGCAAGGACAAATTCGTGTTCGACACGAAGCTGGGAACGGCTGCGACGGACCGGAAGGTGAACTTCGACAGCGTCAGCGACTTCAGCGTGAGGGACGACAGCTTCTATCTCGATAACGCTATCTTCAAGAATCTCGGCAAAGGAATGGCATCGAAGCCGGTCAAGATGAAGAAGGACTTCTTCACAATCGGCACTTCGGCCAAGGACAAGAACGACCACCTGATCTACAACAAGAAGGCGGGTGTCCTGTCCTATGATGCGGATGGCTCGGGCGCCAAGAAGGCAGTGGAGTTCGCCAAGATCAAGGCAGGTCTTGAGCTGAAATACAGCCACTTCTACATCATCTAGTGGCGCCGTTAGGTTAGCGCATCGTGCGGAACCGAAGGGCCACACCAGTGGAAAGCGGACCCGGTTTTTCGCTCTGAACGATACTCTAACCACTCACCGTGTAACTGTGGCCTATGTGGCGCTCGAAGGCCGCAATGCCCTGTGAGAGGTCGATTAGAGCTGTTCTTTTCTTTGCTTAGAGCATTTTTCGGCGAACCGGATCCGGTTCGCCGAAAAATGCTCTAAGCGTCCGCTCAGGTCTCGTATTTGATCTGCACTTTCGCCGCCGCTTGCCGCGCCCGCTCGCGCGCTTGCTCCACCGTCCCCCCGGAGGCCAATGCGACACCCATGCGGCGGTGCCTGCGAGTCGTGGGCTTCCCGAAGATGCGCACCTCCACGTCCGCATCCGCCGAGCCCAAGGCGAGGGCTTCCGCCAATCCTTCAATAGTGAATCGTTCGGCCTCGCGATCGGCCAGGATCACGGCCGAGGCGGTGGGGCCGTGCAACCGGACCGGCGGGATCGGCAGGCCCAGCACGGCGCGGGCATGAAGGTCGAACTCTGACAGGTTTTGGGAAAGTAGCGTCACGAGCCCCGTGTCATGTGGGCGTGGCGACAATTCCGAGAAGATCACCTCGTCACGGGTGATGAAGAACTCGACCCCGAAGATCCCGTAACCACCGAGATTGTCGACTACTTTCCGGGCCATGTCCTTGGCGTCGTTGAACAGTTTCTCGGTCATAGGAGTCGGTTGCCAGGATTCCTGATAATCGCCTCGCTCCTGCCAGTGACCGATAGGTTCGCAGAAGGAGACGCCCTCGCGGGAACGGATCGTGAGCAGCGTGATCTCGTATTCGAAGGCGATGAACTCCTCCACGATCACCTTCTTCCGGTCCCCGCGCATGTTCGCCACGGCGTCGTTCCAGGCCTGTTCCAGCTGATCGGCCGTGCGCACCGTGCTCTGCCCCTTGCCGGATGAGGACATGACGGGCTTGATCACGCAGGGCAGGCCGGTGTGCTCGGCTCCCACCCTCACCTCCTCCAGGCTCTCCGCATAGCGATACTTGGACGTACGCAGACCGAGTTCGGTTGCTGCGAGATCGCGGATGCGATCCCGGTTCATGGTCAGCGACGCGGCCCGGGCGGAGGGAACCACCGTGAAGCCCTTGTCCTCGAAATCCTGCAGGACCTCCGTTCGGATCGCCTCGATCTCCGGTACGATGAAGTCCGGCTGGTGTTTCTCGATGGCGTTGCGGAGGGCCTCCGCATCGAGCATGGAGAAGACCGCGGACTCGTCCGCGACCTGCATGGCGGGAGCGTTCGGATAGCTGTCGCAGGCCACCACGTAGCAGCCATATCGCTTGGTCGAGATGACGAACTCCTTGCCGAGCTCGCCCGATCCGAGAAGGAGAATCTTGGCTGTGAACACGGGAATGCCTTTCATTCAGGGCCGGGCGGCTGCGTCGGGACGACATTGCGCAAAAACTCAATTCTTTCAACCACAGGGAAGGGCATCGCCTTCAAATGCTCAATGGCCGGCGGAAGCGGCAGGGTCGAGTCCCGGTTCGTTCATACAGGCAAGATCGGCCTTATTCACATAGGGCAAGGGCCCACATGCCTTTTGTCCGCGGGCGCGGCAAAAACGCTCTGCCTTGGCATTTTTAGCGGCTTGCCGTGGATCAAAGTTTCTCCGGGCCGCGTTCAACAGCAGCGACAGGGCTTCGGCCTCGCTTGCGCTGAGCGCAGCCCTGCCGTCTCAATCGCGCACTACGCAATCGGAAGTTCAATGGGTTAAGGGGTCTGCGCAGGAGAAGCCCAATGCTAGCAAAGAAGAAATCCTCCGAGAGCCGAAACCGGCGCGTGACGCGCGTCGAACCTCCTGTCCTTGAGGAGGCGGTTGTCGCCGCTCAGGGGCTGACGGATGATATCGAAAGCCAAGTCGAGATCGCCGCACAACTGATGGGGCTTTCGCACGACGAGGTGCGGCCCGTCGTCCTGCGATCGGCATCCCAGATCCGCCGTCCCGAGCGTCTGCCCGAGCGTTTCCCCATGCACGAGCGGAGCGAAGGGCCTAAGGTCGTAGTGGTTGAGCGCAGGCGCCCTCGCCTCGTCATGCCGAGATAATTCCCTTATCCTCCCATCCCGTCCGGGCGCGCCGATCGCAACCGCTACTCCTTCCGCCTCCTGCCGTCGCCCTCCCACGGGATTGTCCGAACATGGTCAAAGGTATCATCCTTGCCTTCCTCGCCTTTGCCGTTTTCGCCTGGGGCGATGCGGTGGTGAAGGAGATCGGGCATGGCCTTGACCCGTTCGAGGTGACCTTCTTCGGATATCTCATCCCCTTTCTCCTGTCGCCCGTGTTCATGAAGCCCGGCGATAGGATCGTGGACCTCGTGCGGTGGAACAGACCCTGGCTCATGGGGCTACGGGTCTTCCTGATCGCCATCACGACGCCGCTCAGCGTCATGGCCTTCCGCAGCCTACCCTTCGCAGAGGCCTTCGCCCTTCTGTTCCTCATGCCCAGCCTCGTCACGATTCTCTCGATCTTCGTGCTGAAGGAGCATGTCAGATGGCGTCGTGGACTGGCCGTCTGTGCGGCCTTCATTGGCGTGCTGATCATCGTGCGCCCGGGTTTCAAGGAATTCCTCCCCGGTCATCTGGCCGCCCTCGCCACCGCCCTGTGCGCGGCCGGCGGCGTCATCACGGGCCGGATGATCGGTCACACGGAGAAGCGGTTCACCCTGATCGGTACCGTCTTTCTCGCGACCACCGTTCTGGCCGGAATCCTGATGATTCCGGGCTTCGCCTGGCCGACGATGCATCAATGGGTGCTGCTGCTCGCCTTTGCTGCCACCGCCTTCGTGGCTCAGGCTCTGTTCATCATCGCGACCATGTACGCGCCGGCTGACCGGCTCGGGGCCGCGCAGTACAGCCAGATCCTCTGGGCACTGGCGATCGGGGCGCTGTTCTTCGACGAATGGCCTGACGCGCTGGCGCTGGTCGGCATCTTCATTGTCGTTGCGGCGGGGCTGTTCATTTTCGCACGGGAACAGACTCTTAAGCGCGGCCAGCCCCAGGCAACGCCCTCGGCCGAGCTTGCCCGGCCCGGAGCGATGGCCAAACCGACACCGCACTGACGGCCCTCTGATCTTACGGGTGCGACTTCTGCGCCGGCCTTTGTTTCCTCCCGCTATGGGCTGCCCTATTATCTTCGATCTCGAAGGCTCTGAGTGCTTGTACAGGAGTCAGGGCCAAGGTTGGCAGGGTGGTTCCCTTGGCAGGCACATATATCAACCGGATCGGCACAGCCGTTCCACAGCACGATGTCCACCAGACCTTCATCGGCTTCGTCGACCAGTTTCTACCCGACCGGAAGGACAAGCTGATCTTCCGCCGGATGGTCCAGCGGTCCGGCATCGAGCATCGCTACTCGACCCTCACTCCCAGCGAGAACCTTGAAGCAGCGGCCGATCGGGAAGGCTTTTTCCAACCGGGGCAGTTTGCCGGGACAGGCCCCCGCATGCAGCGTTTCGAGACCCATGCGGTCGATCTCGCGCAGCAGGCCATCGAGGCTCTCGACCTGAATGAGGATCTCACGTCCATCACCCACATGGTGGTCGCTTCCTGCACCGGATTTACAACTCCGGGACTTGACCAGCAGATCCTGGAGCGTTTGGGCCTCAATCCATCGATCGAGCGCACCATGGTGGGATTCATGGGCTGCGCCGCCGCCGTCAATGCGCTCAAGGTCGCCCACCACATCGTCCGGTCAGAGCCATCGGCCAAGGTTCTGGTGGTCAATCTGGAACTTTGCACGCTCCACCTTCAGGAGACCTCCGACCTTGAAGTGATCCTCAGCGCCCTGCTCTTCGGCGACGGATGCGCCGCAAGCCTCGTCTCGGCGGAACCGGAAGGGATCGCGCTTAAGGATTTCCGCGTCACGACCATTCCGGATACGCGCGACCTCATCACATGGCGCATCGGCGATGCCGGGTTCGAGATGAGCCTGTCCGGGCAGGTGCCCCAGCAGATCGAGAAGGCCCTTCGCCACGAGGCCACCCGCAACGACGACGGCGGTATCCTGCGCGGGCAGCATAAGGACGATTTCGACCTCTGGGCGGTGCATGCCGGTGGGAGGACCATCCTCGATGCGGTCGAACAGGGGCTCGATCTCGGCCCCGAGGCCTTGCGCTGGTCGCGCGGAGTGCTGCGGGACTTCGGCAACATGTCCTCCGCCACGCTGATGTTCGTCCTCGGGCGCATCATGCAGGATGCCCCGCCCACATCGAACGGCTTCGGAATGGCATTCGGCCCGGGACTGGTGGCCGAGACTTTCCGTTTCACCCTTGCCGGATAGAAGCAAACCATGGGCCGGAGCTTCGCGGAACGCAGCCCCGAGACCGAGTGGATGGACACCGAGTCCGTCAGCCTCGGCGATTACCGTGCCTGCCTGAAGGACCTCGCCACCGTCAATGTCGTGACCATGACCCATGGTCCGATTCTCAAATGGCTCAACCGGGCAACCCGCTCCCTCGCGTCAGACGAGCGCGTGACGATTCTCGATGTCGGATATGGATACGGCGACTTGCTGCGGCGGATCCATGAATGGAGCCGCCGTCGGAACCGGCCCGTCGACCTGATCGGAGTCGATCTCAATCCCATGAGCGAGCCGATTGCCCGCGCTGCGACGCCCTCTGGTGTTTCCATCGATTACCGGACCGGCAATGTCTTCGATTTCAAACCTGAGCACCCGATCGACTTCATCATCTGCTCGCAGACGACGCATCACATGTCGAACGGGGAGCTTGCAGACTTCGTTCGCTGGATAGAGCAGGTCGCCGCGCGCGGCTGGTTCATCGCCGATCTCTACCGCCATCCCATCCCGTTCCATTTCTTCCGCGTTCTGTCCTGGGCCGCCGGATGGCATCGCTTCGTCCAGCATGACGGGCCGATCTCGATAGCCCGCAGCTTCCGTCGGAAGGATTGGGAGGCAATCCTGGCTTCCGCAGGCATCGAACCCGGAGCGGCTCGGATCCGCTGGTATCCATCCTTCCGCCTCTGCGTGAGCCGTTTGAAATGAGCGGAGAACGCAACGAAGAGATCGTGATCGTCGGCGGCGGTCCTGCCGGTGCATCGGTTGCCTGCATCCTTGCAGACGCAGGACGCTGTGCACTTCTGATCGAGCGCGATCCCGAGCCACGGCATAAAGTCTGTGGAGAGTTTCTGAGCATCGAGGCGCAGACCTATCTGGCCCATCTCGGCATCGACCTCGACAGACTGGGAGCAAGCCGCATCGCGCACATTCGCCTCGCCCATGGCCGATATTCGACTGAGGCGGATCTGCCTTTCCGCGCCCGCGGATTGTCGCGCAAGATCCTGGACGAAGCCCTGCTGCAGCAGGCTATGTCCCGTGGAGCCGAGATCCTCCGCGGCGTCGCCGTGAAAGCGATCTCGCCCGAGGGCACAGGCATCTGCCTCGATGCGGGCACCTATGGCGGAATCCAGACGGAGATCCTCTTTCTGGCATCGGGCAAGCATGATGTGCGCGGTGCCAAGCGATGGGCAGGAGGCACGATGAACGATCTCATCGGTTTCAAAGGGCATTATCGGCTGGCCCAAGCACAACAGATCGCGCTTGAAGGTTGTGTCGAGGTGATCCTTTTCACTGGCGGCTACGCCGGACTGCAGCTCGTCGAAGACGGCATCGCCAATCTCTGCCTTGTGGTGACACGACAATATTTCGACGATATCGGCAAGAGCTGGGGCGGGCTGCTCGACCGCATCGCCCATGAATGCCCTCATCTGGGCGAGCGCATGGAGGGTGCAGAGCCGCTCTTCGAACGGCCGCTGTCGATCTTCCAGATCCCTTACGGCTATCTCCATGCCACGGATCCCGGGGAGCCGCGGGGTCTGTTCCGCGTTGGCGACCAAGCCGCCGTGATCCCCTCCTTCACTGGCGACGGCATGTCGATCGCTCTCCACAGCGGCTGCCTCGCCGCCTCGACCTTTCTCGCGCAGGGGCAAGCCAGCTCGATCTTCCACCGCCGGCTTCGGGAGGACATTCAACGCTCGCTCCACTTCGCATCCGCCCTGAACGCCGCCGTGCGCTATCGCCTAGGCCGGCAGGCCGTATTTCATCTCTGTCGCGTATGGCCTGACGCTATGCGCCACATGACATTACTGACCCGGGTGCAGGAAACCTCCGTGACCGGAGCATGTATCACCCGATGATCGTTCCACGGCAGATCCAGACCTCCGCGGACGTTGCCGAGCACTATGACGAACTCGATCCGTTCTATCGCGAGATCTGGGGCGAGCACGTCCATCATGGCCTCTGGATCACTGGTCACGAGACGCCGGATCGGGCGGTCGAAGCACTGATTGCGCATCTGGCGGACGGCTTGGCGTTGGAGCCCGGACAGCACATCTGCGACATCGGCTGCGGCTACGGCGCGACTGCGGAATGGCTCGCCACGCATCATGGCGTGCAGGTCACCGGCATCACTCTGTCCTCGGCGCAACTGCGGCAGGCGGAGCGACGCGCCGCCGGATCGCCCCTTCTCCATTTCATGCGGCAGGATTGGCTCACGAACACGTTCGAGGATGACACCTTCGATCATGTCATCGCCATCGAAAGCTCGGAGCATATGCCGGACAAGCAACGGTTCTTCGACGAAGCGTATAGAGTCCTTCGTCTCGGTGGACGGTTGGCCATCTACGCCTGGCTCGCCCGTGACAATGCTCTTCCATGGGAGGAACGTTATCTGCTGGAGCCGATCTGCCGCGAAGGTCGGCTGCCGGGTTTGGGAACCAAGGCGGAATACTGCGATTGGGCAGCAAAGGCCGGCTTCAGGATCGAGGGGTTCGAGGATCTCAGCGCGAAGGTGCGACGCACTTGGTCTGTCTGCGCCGGACGGGTCGCGAAGAAGCTCCTGACCCATTCGCATTATCGGCGTTACCTGCTCGATGCGCGCTCCAAGAACCGCATCTTCGCCTTGAGCCTCCCGCGCATCTGGCTGGCCTATGCCACAGGCTCGATGCGTTACGGTCTTCTTACGGCCTGCAAGCCGGCCTCGAGCGGGACCTAGAACCGCAGGAGCAGCTCCGCCGTTTCCGCCGCTCCCATGGCACCGGCAAGCTGCGCGGCGGTCAGGCCGCCCGCATCCCGCGCCTGCACATCCGCGCCGCGCGCGAGCAGAACCTCGACGATTTCGCTGCGGTTGAACATGGCCGCGATCATGAGCGGCGTCTTTCCACCGTCGCTGCGGCCATTGACGTCCGCTCCACCGTCCAGAAGGCTCAAGATCGTCGCCATGTCTCCCTTGAAGGCAGCGCCGGCAAGCGGCGTCTGCCCGCGGTCGTTGGCAAGCTCCGGATCGGCGCCATGCTCCATGAGAAGCTGCACCGCATCGGCATGGCCGTGATAGCTCGCGAGCATCAGGAGCGAGTCGCCCTTCTCGTTGCGCAGGTTCGGTGGCAGGCCCATGCGCAGCAAGTCGCCGAGTTCCTGCACCTGCCCTGCCCGCGCATGCTGGAAGACGCGCTGGGCGAAGGCGATGGTTTCCTCGTCCGGTTCCGGCGGCTTGGTCGGGTCATTGTGCATCGCATGCTCTCGAATTCGTCCGATCCTCTAGATAGCGGTCAGCTGCCGCGCGAGAAGATCGAGAGCGGCAGGTGCATCAACCCCCAGGGTGACCTGGACCGGAGATCCATTCTCGTCGATTGCGAGCGCTCCCGCGTTCTCGGCTGCGCCGACATCGACGCTCAGGCGAAGCTCTTCGAGACGGAAGAGATCGGGCGCGAGGGCAAACAGCATCACGCAGGGATCGTGCAGCGGGCGGCTCTCCTGGTGCGTCGCGGCCTCGAAATAGGATTCGATGAGGCTCGCCACCATCGCGGCCGCAGACTCTCCGCTTTTCGAAAGGGCATCCGTAAACTCACGCGAGGCGCGCACGCGCCGGGTCACGTCGAGCGGGATGAGCACGAGCGGCAACCCCGATTCCACGACGGTCGCCGCCGCTTCCGGATCGGCCCAGAGGTTGAACTCGGAGCGCGGACCCACATTGCCGCGCTCGTGGACAGCGCCTCCCATGGCAACGATCCGGCCGATACGCTTCGCCGCATCCGGCTTTTCGAGAACGAGCTGCGCCAGATTGGTGAGCGGTCCGAGAGCCAGCACATCGACGGTGCCCGCCGGCTCTTTAAGCAAAAGTTCCGCGAGCCATTCGACGGCCGGGCGGGCTTCGGGCTCGCGGACGGGCTCGGGCAGATTCACGCTGCCGATGCCGTCCTCACCATGCAGGTTCAGCGGCTCCGGCCCCTCACGCGAGAGAGGTGCTGCAGCGCCTGCGAAGACGGGAATATCCTCCCGGCCCGCGAAGGCCAGAAGCCGGCCCGCATTGCGTGTCGTCGTCTCGATCCCGATGTTGCCGGCCACGGTGGTGATGCCGGCAATCGAAAGCTCCGGCGAGGAGAGGGCCAGGAGGATGCCGATGGCATCGTCGATTCCCGGATCTGTATCGATGACGATCAGGCGGGGTTTTGCATGGGACATGATGGGGGTAGAAACCTTCCTTTGAATCGGCCGCCCCTTATCCGACAGCGGACGGCGTTTGACCATATCCACAGGTGATCTTTGACCCATTCCTCCCCGCTTCCCGACGACCTTCTGGTGAATGCAGCGGATGAGGTGACAATCCGCCAGGATCTCGTTCTGGTCGCGCTGGGCAAGCGCCCTGCGGATATGCTTCTGCGCGTCGGCCGCCTGCTCGACGTTCACACCCGGACCTGGCTCGACGATCAGGAGATCGCCATCCGCGGCCGGCGCATCGCCTGGACGGGGCCGGCGGGATCGTTTCCCGGAACCGCCGCGGCGCGTGCCGAAAGACCGGATCTCAGCGCCGTTCCCGGCTTCGGCGAGGTCCACAAGCATATCGAGAGCTCGCATGTCACGCCGGAATACGAGGCCGCGCTCGTGCTGCCGCGCGGCAACACCTGGACCTGCGAGGCGAGCCACGAATTCTCCAATGTGGACGGCGCCAACAACCTCGCATTCTGGCTCACCGCCCGGCGGCACGGTTCGCCCATGAAAATCTTCCCCCTGCCCGGCTCGGCCGTTCCGCCGACGGCTTACGAATGGGGCGGCGGCTATTACGGCTACGACGAGCAGGCGGGCTTTCTGAAAGAGAGCCTCATGGTCGCCGGCCTCGACGAAGTGATGGACTGGCCGGCCGTCTGGAACCCGGAGAACCCCTCGCACAAGCGGCTCTGGGGCATGGTCCAGGCGACGTTCGAGAAGCGCGGCGTGGTCGAAGGCCATGGCGCGGGCCTGCGCGACCTCGATTCCATCAACGCCTTCGCCGCCGCGGGCCTCGCCTCCGATCACGAGGGTTGGACGGCTGAGGAAGTGTGGGACAAGCTGCGCCACGGCATCTTCATCGAGATCCGACCGCATTCCATGCCGGAGATTCTCCAGGGCCTGATCGAGCGCGGCCTCACCGATTGGTCGCAGGTGGCCTTCGCCACCGATGACCGCAGCGCCTCGGACACGCTCAAAATGGGCGCGACCGATCACAATGTGCGTCTTGCGATCCGATCGGGACTCTCGCCTGAGATCGCGATCCAATGCGTCACCATCAACCCAGCGCGCCATATGCGGCTGACGCCCTGGGTCGGAAGCATCGCGCCTGGACGATTCGCCGACATCGTGCTGCTCGACGATTTGGAGACGCTCTCCATCGCCGAGGTCTGGGCCGACGGGAAGCCCGTTTCGAAGGGCATGAACTATATCGGTCCCCTGCCCGCCATCGACTGGCCGGAATGGGCCTCGAACACGATGAATATCAAGCGCCGTGTCGAACCGAAGGATTTCGCCATCGCCGCCGAGACCGGCCGGGAGACCATGCAGGCGGCTTTGCTGCGCCCCTTCCACTGGCATGACGATTTCATCACCATGGAGCTGCCCGTCGACAGCGGCGAGGTTCAGCGCGATCCGACCCGGAACGTCACCAAGTTTTCCATCGTCGACCGTTTCTCCGGCGAGGCGAAGATCTCCCGCATGTTCTGGCTCGGCTGCGGGCCGAAGACTCCCGATACCGCGGTCGGCTGCACGGTCGCGCACGACAAGCACAATCTCTGGATCGTCGGTTCCTCCGATGAAGCCATGGCGATGGTGGCGAACCGCGTCGCGGAGATCGGCGGCGGCTGGGTCCTCGTCAGCGGCGGCAAGGTGCTGGCGGAAGTGCGCCACGAGATCGGCGGCCTGATGACCCAGCGCCCGGCGGAAGAACTCGATGCCGAGATGCAGCAGCTTTATGCGGCAGCGGAAACAATCGATTGGCTCTATGAGCCGAGCTTCTCGCCGCGCTGGTATCCGGGCTTTCCCGAGCGCTTGCAATTCGCGACCCTGACCTGCGCGCCCTGGCGCTGGGTTCTGGTCGCGCCCTGCGAGGCTGCGCCGCAGGGATTCGTGAACGTGGCGACCGGGCAGGTTCACCCGGTCGTCTGGTAGGATCAGCCGGCGGCGTCGATCCGGGCCATCTCGGCCTTGAACGCAGCGGCGATCTGGCCCGCATCGCGCAGGATCTTCTTGCGCTCCAGGCTCTCGACATTGCGGCCGCGCATGATCCAGCGGCCGCCGACCATCACGTCCTGTACGTCGACCGCCATGGCGGAGAACACGAGCGTAGCGTAGATGTCGTAGATTGGCTGCATGCGCGGCGCCGATACGTCGATGCGGATGAGATCCGCCTGCTTGCCGGGCTCCAGCGAGCCGATGCGGCTGTCGAGGCCGAGCACCTGCGCCCCTTCCAGCGTCGCCATCCGGATCACCTGCGCCGCCGGCATCGGCTTGCGGCTGTGCCCGAGCAGCTTCTGGAACATCGACACCGGGCCGAACTGGCTGAACAGGTCGAGAGTGTTGCCGCTCATCGGCCCGTCGGTGGCGATGCCGACCTTGATGCCGGCGGCGCGCATGGCCTCGATGGGCGCGATGCCGCGCCCCGCCTTGGCGTTCGAGCGCGCGTTATGGGCGACGCGCACATCGGCCTTCGCCATCTGCTCGATCTCGAACGGGTCGATATGCAGGCAATGGGCGGCGATCAGACCGGGGATCAGAAGGCCTGCCTTCTCGACCACCGCGACGGGGCGCAGGCCGTGGTTCTTACGACACCATTCCATCTCGCTGTCCATCTCGGCGAGATGGAGCTGCACCGGCACGCCGGGATGCGCCTCGGCCCAGCGGGCGACGCGAGCCATGATTGCGACATCGGTCGAGTACGGCGCGTGGGGCGCGATGGAAGGAACGATCCGCTCGTGACCGGAAAACACCGAGACGAGCTCCTCGACGAGCGCGAAGCCCTCGTCGATATCCTTGTGGTCCGGCGGATCGAAGGTCGCGAGCGTCTGGCCGACCACGCCGCGCAGGCCGGCCTGGTCCAGAGCCCGCCCGACCTCCGTCTCGTAATAATACATGTCGGCGATGGTGGTGACGCCGGCCTCGATGGATTCGAGCGCGCCGAGGAGCGTGCCGACGCGCACCATCTCCGGCGTCACGAACTTGCGTTCCATGGGCAGCACGTAGCGGAACAGCCGGTCGTCCACGTCCTCGCCAAGGCCGCGGAACAAGGTCATCGCCAGATGGGCATGGGGATTGACCATGCCGGGCATGACCACATCGCCGCCGACGTCGATCACTTCGGCGCCATCCACCTGCGGCGGCTCGCTGGCGCCGAGCGCCCGGATCGTGCCGCCCTCGATATGAATCCAGCCGCCCTCGATGACGCTCATCGCCTCGTCGATGGGGAGCAGGCAGGCGTTCCTGATGAGGATCGAGGCCATCAGCGTGCATCCTCGGCGGCAAGGATCGTGCATTGCTCCGGCATCGGCACGAGCTTCACGTTCGTGCCGGCCTCGAGCGGCGTCGTGAGGCTGCCATTGGCAATCAGATGCCCGGCGGGCGTCTCGCATTGATACTGATAGGCGCGACCGAGATAGGTGCGCAGACCGAGCTGCGCCGGAAGCCCCTCGGCTGCGGGATCTGTCGACACCACCAGACCGTCCGGGCGTGTCGCCAGCAGGAAGGTATCCGGGATACTGCCGAACAGGCTTTGAGACAGCCGCAGTCGCATTCCCGCAGTCTCGGCGGTGACGACGTCGCCGTCGCGGGCGACCACCTTGAGCGAAATGATGTTCTCGAAGCCGACGAAGCGGGCCACGAAGGTGTTGGCAGGGCGCCGGTAGAGCACTTCCGGCCGATCGAACTGCATCAGCCGTCCGGCATTCATGATCGCGACGCGGTCGGAGATCGAGAAGGCCTCCTCCTGGTCGTGCGTGACATAGACCGAGGTGGTGCCGTTGGCCCGCTGGAGTTGGCGGATCTCGACGCGCATGTCGACCCGAAGCTTCGCATCGAGGTTGGAGAGCGGCTCGTCGAACATCAGGAGCGGTGGCTCGATCACGAGCGCCCGGGCGAGAGCGACGCGCTGCTTCTGCCCGCCCGAGAGTGCGCCGGGCGCCCTCTCCGCCAGAGGCGCGAGGCCCACACGCTCAAGCATCGCCATCGCCCGCTTGCGACGCTCGTCCGCGCCGATGCCGCGCTGCTTGAGGCCGAAGGCGACATTGTCGAGAACGGAGAGATGCGGGAACAGGGCGTAGTTCTGGAAGACGAGGCCGATATCGCGTTTGTGGGTCGGCAGCCGCGTCAGGTCGCGCCCGCCGAGCGAGATGGATCCGCTGGTCGGCGAGAGAAACCCGGCGATCAGGCGCAAGGTGGTGGTCTTGCCGCAACCGCTGGCACCGAGAAGCGAGACGAGCTCGCCGGCTTGGACCGAGAGCGAAAGGTCTTCGAGAACCTTGGTCGTCCCGTAATGGGCGGAGACGGCGTTGATGTCGAGAGGCTGTGTCACGTCAAAGCTACTTCGCAAGAAAGGTGAGGCCGAGGGTCCGCTCCACGATGGCCATCACGGCCACGGTGAGGAACATCAGAAGCACGGAAACGGAGGCGACGGTTGGGTCGAAGAACTGCTCCACATGGGCAAGGATCTGGATCGGCAGGGTGCTGATCCCCGGCCCGGTCAGGAAGAGCGAGACCGACACGTCGTTGAGCGAGGTGATGAAGGCGAGGATGAAGGCCGCGATCACCCCTGCCCGCACATTCGGCAGCACGATGGTGAAGAAGGTCTTCACCGGTGCGCTCCCTAAGCTGATCGCCGCCTCCTCGATGGAGAAGTCGAAGGAGGCAAGGCTCGCGCTGATCACCCGCACCACGTACGGGAGCACGATCAATGTGTGCCCGATGAGAAGGGAGAGGAAGATCGGCGCGCCGGTGCCGACCGTCAGCGACTTGAGCAGGGCAAAGCCGAACACGATCTCGGGCACAAGGATCGGCAGCACGAACAGCGTGCCGAGCCATTTCGGCAGCTCGATCCGGAAGCGGTTGAGCGCATAAGCGGCCGGAATGCCGATCAGGAGAGCGATGAGCGTTCCGAGAAGCGCGATCTGCAGGCTCGTGACGATGGTGCGCCGGAAGGCGCTGATCTCGAAGATGTTCGAGAACCAGCGCAGGGACAGCCCCTGCGGCGGGAAGGTCAGGTAGGTGGTGTCGCTCAACGCCGCGCCGACGACGATGACGAGCGGAACCATCAGGAAAAGGTAGACTAGCGCCGTGACGACGATCAGGAGGAAATGAGGTCTGTCGGACATCACGTGGCCATGGGGTTGATGCGGCGGGCGATATGGCTCATCGCGAGAACGATGGAGATGGTGATCACCGTCATGATGGTCGCGATCGTCGAGGCGCCGACCCAGTCGAAGGACACCATGGCGCGTTGCTGGAGCAGGGTCGCGAGCACGGTCTGGCGCTCGCCGCCGAGCAGTTGCGGCGTCGCATAAGCCGTGAAGCTGCCGGTGAAGACGAGCACGGCGCCGACGATGAGGCCCGGCACGGCGAGCGGCAGCAGCACCTGCCAGAAGGTCGCCATCGGGGACGCCCCGAGAGACGAGGAGGCCTGCAGCACGTCCTTGGGGATGTTCTCCAGCACGCCGACGAGGGAGAGAACCATCAGCGGCACAAACAGATAGACCATGCCGACGACGACCGCCCCTTGCGTGTAGAGCATCTCGAGCGGCTCGTTGACGATGCCGAGCGAAAGCAAGGTCTGGTTGAGAATGCCGTTGCGGCCGAGGATGATGAGCCAGGCGAAGGCGCGAACCACGACACCGGTCAGCAGCGGGAACACCGCCGCGACGATGAGAAGGCTCTTCAGCTTGCCCGGCGCTCGTGAGACCACATAGGCCGTCATGAAGCCGAAGATCAGCGAGATGATCGTCGTAAAGGCGGAGATCTGCAGCGTCCGGAACAGGACGGTCGTGCGGAAGCCGCTGTTGAAATAGGAGATGTAGGGGGCAAAGGCTCCACGCGGATCCATGAAGGTCCCCGCGATCACGGCCGCGATGGGCACGATCAGGAACCCGATCACGGCGAGTGTGGCGGGCGCGGTCAGCGCCCACCCTGTTGCGCCGGAACGGCGCCAAAAACGTCTTGCGGTCATGATGGCCGGATTACTTCCCGAAAACCTCGCTCCAAGCGTCGAGCCAGTCGTTCTTGGCCGCATTGAGCTTTTCGTAGTCGAGGCGCTTGAGCGACGCGATCATCTTCGGGCCGTAGGTCCAGCGCGAAGCCTCCTCGGGCGTCAGCTGAACCGCGGTCGCGACCGGAGCGTCCACGCCGCGCTGCGCCAGCGTCTGCTGGATCTTCGGATCGAGGATGAAGTTGATGAACTGGTGCGCCAACTCGGGGTTGGCCGCGCCCTTGGCGATGTTCACCGTGTTGAGGGTGGCGTAGTCGCCCTCCTTCAGCTCGGCCCAGCGCACGGTCGGCACGGCGGCCTGGATCTGGGCCAGGGTGAAGTCCTGCGCCATGGCGACGGAAACCTCGCCGGTCGAGAACAGGTTCACGAGCTCGGAACCAGTATTGTAGTTCTTCACCACGTTCGGTTTCAGCTGCTCAAGTGCCTTAAACGCGGCGCTTTCATCCTTGTAGGGATCGACGCCCGCCTTGTTGGCGGCGACCAGAACCGTCATCGGACCAGCAGTGGTGGTGATGCCGGGCAGCGACACGCGGCGCTTGAGATCGTCACGCCACAGATCGTTCCAGGAGGTGATGGGAGCCGACACCTTGGCGCTGTCGTAGATGATGCCGACACGGCCGATGGTGTAGGCCGGGCCGAACTTGCCCTGCGGCTCCTTGGCGAGATCGTAGATGCCGTTGACGTTCGGGATCTTCGAGCGGTCGATCGGCTGGAACAGACCTTCTTGGATGCCGATCTGCGAGTAGCTGTCGGTGAGATAGACGACGTCCACGCCGCTGCCGCCGCGGATCTTGATCTTGTTCAGGCGGTCGGCGTTGTTACCCGTCTCGAAGACGAGCTCACAGCCACATTGGGCGCGGAACGGCTTGAGAATGATCTCTTCCAGCTTGTCGCCGTTGAAGCCCCACCAGGAAATCGTGAGAGTCTTGTTCTGGGCCATGACCGGAGCGGCAGTCAGCGCCCCCAGAACAAGAGCCATGCTCGCAATCGGTTTCCGCCAACGCCCTACCATCTCAGGATCTCCTAGGTTCTATTGTTTCACAGCCAAGGATATAGGTGCCGATACCCTTCACAAGGGCTATGACTGCCCTACAGGCACCACGCATTAACACAACCACGGCCCTGGGAAAGCCCTGCCCGACCAAGACTTCGCCGACCTTACCGCCATTTTGCCCAAAAAACTTGCAATTCGAGGAAGGCTATTCGGCGGCCCAGCCGCCGGCTGCCGTCCGCGTCAGGCGGGGAGTCCGGAGAACGCCCACGACACGGTCGGGCCATTGTGCGCCGAAAGCCCCAAGCGGCTCCCGCCAGGCCTCGGTCTGCAGCATCGCCGCGCCGATGGCGACGGGCCGCACGCCGCAGGAATCCAGGAGCTTCAGGGCCGCAACGATGGACCGACCGCTGCTGATCACGTCATCCACGAGCAGAACCCGCCGGTTCTCGATCACGGGCAGCATGCGCGGGTCGAGATAGAGGCGCTTGACCTGCTCCGGGCTGGTAATCGAGGTCATCGGTACCGAAAGTTCTTCGCGATACCAGAACTTGCGCGACGTCCCGAGCGGGATATAGCGGCTGTGCCCCAGCTTCTTCGCCGTGCCGCTCGCCAGCGTCAGGCCGAGGGTGGGAAGCCCGATCACAACTTCCGGCTCGAAGGAGGAGACCTTCTCCGCCAGCACGCCGCAGAGCGCATCCTCGACGGCAAACCTCGCCTGGTTGATGATGAGGGAAGCGAGCGCATGCTCCCCGTCCGCGAGCTCGCGGATGGGCAGGCGGAGCTGTCGCCCGTCCTCGAATGCGGCCGGATAGAATCCGCGATGCCCCTCGGCCGGATCGCTTGCGAAGGTCGCAGGCGGGTGGATCTCCTGCCAGAAATCGTGAGGCTGCATCGCTCGTTTCTTTCCGCTCTCAAGACAAGGGCAATTGTGGCCCGGTCGTCACCGCGCTATCGAACGGGCTGCCATTGCCCCAGGACGACAGCACGATGCCCGAACAGAATCTCATCCAGGCCGACCTATCATTCCTGCGCAGCCTCCGCCAAGACCTGCATGCTCATCCGGAGCTCGGTTTCGAGGAGGAGCGGACAAGCGGCATCGTCGCCGCCCTGCTGGAGGAGGCCGGCCTTCGCGTGCATCGGGGTCTGGGCAAGACGGGCGTCATCGGCACGCTGCAGGTCGGCAGCGGCACGCGAACCATCGGCCTTCGTGCCGACCTGGATGCGCTGGCCATGCCGGAACAGGCGGAGCGGCCTTACAAGTCAAAATTTCCTGGCAAGATGCATGCCTGCGGCCATGACGGGCATACGACCCTATTGCTCGGGGCCGCACGCCATCTGGCCAGAACCCGCAACTTCTCCGGGACAGTGCATTTCATCTTCCAGCCGGCAGAGGAAGGTCGCGGCGGGGCGAAGAAGATGGTGGAGGACGGGCTCTTCGAACTCTTTCCCTGCGATGCAGTCTATGGGCTGCACAACATGCCAGGTCTCGCCATCGACGAGATGGCGGTGACGGTCGGCCCGCAACTCGCCTCGTCCGATACCTGGCATGTCACCTTCAAGGGCATCGGCACCCACGGCGCGAAGCCGCATCTCGGCAAGGACCCAATCACGGCGAGCGGGCATTTCCTCTCCGCCCTGCAGAGCATCGTCGGACGTATGGTCAACCCATTACAGCCCGCTGTGGTGAGCGCCTGCTCGGTCCAAGCCGGTGATCCGCGGGCGCTCAATGTCATTCCGGATATCGTGGAGATCGGGGGAACGGCTCGGGCCTATTCGGCGGAGGTCCGCGACCAGCTCGAAGTGGAAATCGAGCGTTTAGCCCGAGGCGTCGCGGCGATGTTCGGCATTGAGGTTTCTTATGAATTCCGCCGTCGCATTCCGCCAGTCATCAACCATGTGGACGCGACAGCCCGCGCCCTCAAGGCGGCGCAGGCTGTGTGTGGTGCCAAGGTGGTGATCGATTTCGAGCCATCGACGGCGGGCGATGATTTCGCTTTCTTCGGCGAATTCGCGCCTGGAGCCTATGTTTGGCTGGGCAACGGCCCGGCCGTCGATGGAGCGCTGCATCACAACACGGCCTACGACTTCAACGACGAAGCCATTCCGACCGGCGTCGCGTTCTGGGTTGCTCTCGTGGAGCAGGAACTCGCAGTCTGAGGATTACCGTCTTCTGACCCGATACTGCTCGACCTCTGCCGTCTCGGCCGCACCCCGGGCGCGCCGATTCTTTCGCTGCCGCTGTGGCTTCTCGCCTCTGCCGCGCCGCAATTTCTCATCGGGTTTGCGACGATGGGAGACGGAGGTGGCAACGAGCTTTTCTTCGATCTTCTCGTTGAGGCTCGCGCGCAGCTCGACCACAACGTCTACATCCTCGAAGACATCCGGATAGCGTTGAGCCAACCAGAGCCAGCTGGTGGCAATCTTCACCCTGGCTTCAAGCTTCAGAAGATCCGTGTTCACACCGAAGTCCGGCGCCTGGACGCGCCCATCGCGCGCATGCTGCCGCGCCCAATCGAGCAGCAGTTCGACAGCCAGTTGCTCCCGCGTATCGACCGGTGCCATCGCGTAGGACAGCCGGTCAAGGATCGGCATGTCGACCGTATCGAGAAGCGTCGCCAGCTCGATCATCTCCTCCATATCGGCCATGCGCAGATCCGGGTGTCCGGCCACAAGCGTGTCATTCAGGTGGCGGAGAACACGGCCGAGCCGGTCGGTCTGCAGCACCTCGCTTGCCGAGAGCACCGTCTCCTGGTTCGGTCGGACATAGGCCTTGCCTCGCAGCTTTGCGGCATCGCCATTCAGCGCGTTACGAATGACGGTCTCGACCTGGGCATAGGCGCCTGCATCCTGCAGCGCGGTCACAAGCCCTTCGTCATGGTGGCCGAAGCGCCCTGCCCGGCCTGCAATCTGTTTGACCTCCATGGCGGTGAGCTGGCGCTCGCGCATACCGTCGAACTTGCGCAAGGTCGAGAACACGACTCTCCGAAGCGGGCCGATATTCAGCCCCATGCCGATGGCATCCGTCGCGACGAGGATTTCCGCCTCGCCGTTGCGGAACCGCGCAGCCTCCGCCCGGCGAACTTCGGGACCTAATGCACCATAGACCGTCGCAACAGTGCGCCCCGCCGCGACCAGACGTGTTCGCAGGTCGTGCACGTCCCGGCGGGTAAAGGCCACCACCGCATCACCGCGCGAGAGCTTGTTGAAATTGGCGGGAACACCCTCCACGCGAAGCTTGCCCTTGCGCTTGAGGATCTTCACCTCCAGCGGCTCGCCGGTCATGGCGACAAGATGCTCGACGACGGGGATTGCCTCCGGCGCGCCGGTCAGCACGACGAGATGAGCAGGCGCACCGATCATGGCCTGCGTCCAGGCCCAGCCACGGCTGGAATCGTCCAGCATCTGAATCTCGTCGATCACGCAGACATCGACGACACGATGCAGGTCCAGTGTCTCGATGGTACGGGCGATATGCGTTGCGCCTTCCGACAGAACCCGTTCCTCGCCCGTGATCATGCCGGCTGCAAAGCCGTCCCCGCTTAAGCGTTCATAGTGCTCGAGCGCGAGAAGTCGCAGGGGCGAGAGGATTTCGGCGGTCTCGGCTTCCCCGGCAAGCTTGAGAGCCTCGTGGGTCTTACCCGAATTGGTCGGGCCCGCGAGGAACAGGAACCGACGGTTCAGAGAGCGAGCAACCGGGAAGATTGCTGCATAGCGCTCATAGCCCGATGCCTCGCGGATCTGCGCCTCGCGCAGATGCCGGAGTCGTCTCGCGGCTGCCCGGGAGCGGAAGTCGTCGAGCTTTTGCCGCAGCGTGCGTCCTGCTCCTGCCGGACCACTCTTGTCCGAGGCGTGGATACGATCGAGCTTATCGAGAGCCGTACGAATGCCGCCGAGAATGGCCTGGCGTTCCTCCGGATCCTCATAGGCATCCAGATAGGTTTCGAGCTCGTCGCGCCAGCCTTCAAGTTCCCGCTCGCAGGCCTCGAAGGTTTCATCCCGCAATTCGACGAGCCTGGCTTCGAGCGCTTCCGAGGCGGCGGCAAGCTCGTTGTGCTCCACGCGAGCTGGCGAAAGCACGACAGCAGCGACTTCCAATGGTTCAGCGAAGGCAAATTCGATGGCGATGTCGATGGGAGCGCTGTTCGGCAGGATCTCCATCGGCTTGCTGAAGACAGCCTTGTACCCCGCGAACACGCGCTCCGGCTTCCGGCGGCCGCGTTCGATCTTACGAATGTCCTCGGCAATGAAGAGCCCCGTGTTCTTTCGAACGGGCGCGAGAATGCTCTGCCGGCGACGATGGTTAGCATCGTCAACGGGTTGCAAAGCGTCATCCTCCGAAACCTTCCGACGGACCGGGGTAGGACTTTCAGGCCCGCCACCTGTCTGCGCTCGCCAAGCCGGAACCTCCGCCGCCAGCTGAGCAACGACGTCCGGATCGAACAGGGGCGCTTCGTATTTGTGTCCGCGCTTCTGGAATGTTCGCCGCTCAGCCACCGGGATCAGTCCGGCCTCAATCCAGCGTTCGCATTCAGCGGCGCTGGCGAGCAGGATCCCTGGCAGATGATTGAGGCTGACGAGATTTTTCGACTTCTTGGACATTCAAACTTTCACATGCCGGAGCCACTGGTTGCCGCTCCGGCCCTATTAAGGCGCCTGCTCACGGTTCCGGCTTCATGCCAGAATCAACACTGGAAAGGCGCAAATGTTTTCGGGTGACGATGCTCGCTTTAGCCGGGGTCGGCCCACAATGTCTCCGAATGAGGCTAAAGCATTGAGCTGTCGAATCTTTCTCTCCCTATGTGTTGACGGCAGAATACAATATCAAGGTCCTGTCTGACGATGATCGCCCCTCATCCGCAACGCATTGTCCCCTGCCGCGTTTCAGGCGCCAGCCTCCCCGGCGAGCGTCCTCTTGAGAAAGGACAATCCCAGAGCCGAAAGGAAGGCCGCCTGCTCCTTGTTCGCCGCGCCGTGCCCGCCGTCATCGGGCTCGTAGAAGAAGACCGGCTGCTTCATGGCTTCGAGCTTGGCCGCCATCTTGCGGGCGTGACCGGGATGGACACGATCATCCCGTCGCGATGTGACCAGGAGTACCGGCGGATAGCTCCGCCCTTCCTCCAGGTTCTGATAAGCGGAAAAACCCGCCATATAGGCCCAGTCCTCGGGCAGATCTGGATCGCCATATTCGGCCACCCAGCTCGGGCCGGCGAGCAGCTGCGTATAGCGCTGCATGTCGAGGAGCGGCACGGTGCACCAAATCGCTCCGAAGAGATCAGGATAGCGGGTCAGCATGTTGCCGACGAGCAAGCCTCCATTCGAGCCGCCATAAGCCGCAAGCTGCCTCGTCGTCGTAACGCCGCGTCTCAGGAGATCCTGGGCGATGGCGGCGAAATCGTCATGAGAGAGACGCTTGCCCTCGCGCATGCCCGCCTTGTGCCAGGCCGCCCCGAACTCGCCGCCGCCTCGGATATTGGCGACGACCCAGACATTGCCGCGCTCCAGCCATGTCTTGCCGATACCGCCGAGATAGCCCGGAGTCATGGAGACCGAGAAGCCGCCATAGCCGTAGAGCACGGTCGGGCGAGGGTCGCTCTGTTCCCTCGGTCCGATCTGGTAATAGGGTATGCGCTCGCCATCCACGGACACGGCCTCATATCGTGTCACCTCAAGACCCGAGGGATCGAAGGCGGCAGGTGCTTCCTTGAGTATCTCGATCCGCTTGTCCTCGGTCACGAGGGCCAGTTTCGTGGGTTCGGTGAAGCTCGAAATCGAGAGCAGGAATTCGTCCGTGCGTTCGAGCTGGCTCGCATCGAGCGACATGGCGTTGACAGATGCGGTATCCGGCAGCCCCTCCAGCCGCTCCAAGTGCCAGGGGGCACCAGGCATGCCAAGCCAGATCTGGCTGGCTAGATTGTCGAGCACCGTCAGAACCAGTCTGGATTTGGTCCACCAGAACCCGGAGAGAACCCGCCTCGGGCCGGGCTCGAACAGCACCTCGAAATTCCGATCGCCATCCATGAAGCGCGAGAAGCTGATCGCCAGCAGGGCATCGGCCGGATAGGTGCCCTCCGGCAAAGCCCAATCGCTCTTGAGCTTCACGACCAGCCAATCCTTTTCCACGTCGAAGCGGGCATCGAGCGGGAGGTCGATGAGGAGTGGCGCGCCATCGTCCTGCGCGAGATAGCTGATCCCTTCCTCGAAGGTGATCTGGCGGCGGTAGAAAGTGCGTTCGTAACCCGGCTCCAGGTCGACGGAGGCCGAGATATAGATGTCGCTGGCTTCGCCCTCGAAGAGCACCGGAGCCTGCATGAAGTCAGAACCACGATGCCATAGGCGTACGGTGCGTGGGTAACCGGATGCCGTGGCGGAATTCTCCCCAAGCGTCGTCGAAACCAGGAGCCGATCCCTGTCGAGCCAGGTCGCCCCGCCTTTCGCCTCCTGCAGCATGAAACCATCCTCGACAAAGCACTTCTCGACGAGGTCGAATTCGCGGATCTCGACGGCATCGGCCCCACCGCGGGACAGGCTGACCAAGCCATAGCGCTGCTCTGGCTGGAGCGTGCCGCAGCCTTTCCAGACCCAGTCTTTTCCCTCCTGCTGAGCCAGTGCATCGATGTCGAGCACGGTCTCCCACGCGGGTTCCGCCTTGCGATATTCGTCCATCGAGGTGCGTCGCCACAGGCCACGCACATAGGTGACATCCTGCCAGAAATTGTAGAGCCGGCCGCGCCTTCTGGTGATGAAGGGAATGTTGTCCGCCCGGGTCGAGATTTCGTAAATCGTCCGCTTGTCCGCCTCGAACGCCGCATCGCACAGGGCAGCTTTCGTGATCTCGTTTTGAGCGCGCACCCAGGCGAGAGCTTCCTTGCCCTCCACATCCTCCAGCCAGAGATAGGGATCGGGACGTTCCTGCATCCGTTCGGCCATGGCTGTGAGTTCCGTTCGGTTTGATGATGTCGGGCGGGCGAGAATCGATCGTAAGGATTATTGGTCAGGCAGAGCCACGGGCGACATTTTGCCCAGAACCGAACGGATCACCATCCGTTGACGATAAAATCATTTGAAGGGGGCCATTATGGATCCGTTCGTATCCGCACTCGAAGAACTTGCCGAAGCCCTGATGGCCGGTGAAGACCCGGAACAGGCCCTGCCTGACATTGCCGAGGAGCACGGTCTTCCGATCCCGGCCCTGCGCAATCGCGCCGTGCGAGCGCTCGGACCTCTCGAAACCTACAAGCAGCGTCAGGCGGAGCTGAAGAAGGAACGGGAGCAGACCGCGAGACGCCGGGACCCGGTTTTTGCAGGTGCTTCCTTCCTGGCTGCGGTCGCAAGCCTCAGCCCAAAGCTGTCTCCTGAAGAAAGGCAGGCCGAGATCCAGCGTCTGGCCGAGGAGTACGATGTCGATCCCGCCGCGCACAAGGAGGCCATCGAGCGGTTGCGCAAGCGCTGACGATCCGGGCACTGTTCCCAGCGCCTGGCCCTCGGCTCTAAACCTCTTTCGCTGGTGCGGATTCAGGCCTCACCGGGCCGGCTGCCTTGTCGGCCTGTTTCCGCTCCCGCGTCACCAGACGGAAGAACAGCGGCACGAAGAGAATAGCGAGGAAGGTCGCAGCCAGCATGCCGCCGATGACGCCGGTGCCCACCGAGTGCCGGCTTGCCGAACCGGCGCCCGTCGAGATCGCGAGCGGCACGACGCCGAGGATGAAGGCGAGCGACGTCATCACGATGGGACGGAAGCGCAGGCGCGCCGCATCCATGGCGGCATCATAGACGGTTTCCCCTGCCCGGTAGCGCTCGGCCGCGAATTCGACGATCAGGATCGCATTCTTGGCCGCCAACCCGATGAGCGTGACAAGCCCGACCTGGAAATAGATGTCGTTCTCGATGCCACGCAGCCAGATGGCCAGGATGGCACCGAAGACGGCAAAGGGCACGGCCGTGATGACGGCAAACGGCAGGGACCAGCGCTCATATTGCGCCGCCAGGATCAGAAACACCATCACGAGACCCAAGAGGAACCCCCGCGATCCGGTTCCTGCCGATTGCAGTTCCTGATAGGCCGATCCGACCCAACCGATGGAATAGTCGGAGGACAGGTTCTGCGACACGATCTGATCGATGGCGGCGATCGCCTGCCCCGAGGAATATCCCGGCGCCGGATTGCCTTGAATCTTCGCAGCCGGAAACACATTGAACCGGTCCACCACATCCGGACCGACGATGCGAACGGTGGACAGAAGGACATTGAGCGGAACCATGGTGCCCCTGTCGGAGCGAACGTACACGTATTGCAGATCGTTCGGCGTCATTCGGAATTCGGGCTCGGAGGAGAGGCTCACCCGATAGGTACGTCCGAACAGAGTGAAATCGTTGACGTAAAAGCTGCCGAACGTGCTCTGCATCGTGGCGAAGATTTCCGAGATCGGAACGCCGAGCGCCTTTGCCTTGTCGCGGTCGACATCGATCCGGTACTGCGGCACGTTCGTGTTGAAGGTCGTGGAGACGCCTGAGAGCTCCGGCCGCTGCCGGGCGGCCTGAACCACCTGTTGCGCCGCCTGCGAGAGACTCTCGAGAGAGCCGCCCGACCGGTCCTGCAGGTAGAACTCGAAGCCGCCGGTCGTGCTCATGCCCGTGATGGGCGGCGGGTTGAAGCCGAAGACGATTCCATCCCGGAAGTTCACATTGAGAGCGGCGAATGCCGGAGCGAGATTGCGCGCATCGAGCCGGGGATCGGTCCGCTCCGACCAATCCGTGAGGGTCACGAAGGAGACGCCGGAATTGGTCTTCTGCGCATTGGACAGGAGATCGAACCCGGCAATCGTCACAACGTCGGCGACGGCGGGATTCCGCTTCAGCTCCTCGCTCACCTTCGCGGTAATGTCGAGGGTGCGGTCGAGGGAGGCTGCAGGCGGCAACGCCGTCACGACGAAGAGATTTCCCAGATCCTCCGCCGGCACAAGCCCGCCGGGCACCCGCTCGAACAGCCACCAGGTCGCGCCAAGCATGCCACCGATGAGCAGAAGAGCGATTGCGGCATGGCGCAGAAAGAAGGCCGTCCCCGAGGTGAAGGTGTGCGTCACCAATCGAAGCCCCGGTTGAAGACGCGGAATGGAAGCCACGGCTCGCTGTGCCCCTCCTTGAGGAGAAGCGCGCATAGAGCGGGAGTCAACGTAAGCGCCACGATGCCGGAGATCACCACCGATACCGCGATCGTCACGGCAAACTGCCGGTAGAGTTCGCCTGCGAGGCCTCCGAGGAAGGATACTGGGATGAAGACGGCGCAGAGGACGAGCACGACCGCGATCACCGGCCCGCTCACCTCCTGCATGGCCTGGATAGCCGCCTCCCGTGGCGCCTTATGCTCGGTCGACATGATGCGTTCGACGTTCTCCAGCACGATGATGGCATCGTCGACCACGATGCCGATGGCAAGGATAAGGCCGAAAAGCGTGAGGAGGTTGACCGAGAAGCCGAGCGCATACATGCCAGCGAAAGTGCCGACGATGGAAACCGGCACGGCCAGAAGCGGGATCAGGGTCGCGCGCCAGTTCTGCAGGAAGAGAAACACCACGAGCACGACAAGCACGATGGCCTCGATGAAGGTTTTGACCACCTCGTCGATGGAGACCTCGATGAACTTCGTCGTGTTGTAGGGTACGTCGTAGCGCAGCCCGTCGGGGAAGCGCTGCGCGAGCCGGTTCATCGCCGCATCGACAGCCCCGGAGACATCGAGCGCATTGGCGCCGGGCTGGAGATAGATCCCGATCGGCACCGTCGGAGACCCGTTCAGGGTCGCCACGGTGGAATAATTCAGCGAACCGAGCTCCACCCGCGCCACATCCTTCAGCCGCAGCGCACCGCCGTTTTCATCGGAGCGCAGGACGATCTGCTCGAATTCCCGGGGATCCGCGAAGCGGCCCTGGGTCGTGACGGAATAGGTGAAAGCCTGCCGGCTCGGTGTCGGCTCCTCCGCGAAGCGCCCGGCGGCGAATTGCGCGTTCTGCTCGCGGACAGCGGCGGCAACGTCTCCGGGGGTCAGATTGTACTGCGCGACCTTGTCGGGGCGAAGCCAGATGCGCATGGAATAATCCGATGCGCCGAAAAGGGAGGCATCGCCGACACCGGGAGTGCGACGCAACTCGTCGATGATGTTGATAAGCGCGTAATTGGAAATGTAGATCGTATCGAAGCGCCGGTCGGGCGAGGACAAGGTCACGATCTGCAGGATCGAGGATGATCGCTTGGTCACCGTCACGCCCTGCCGTCGCACCTCTTCAGGCAGGACCGCCATCGCGCGTTGAACGCGATTGTTGACGTTGATGGTGGCTTGGTCGGCATCCGTGCCGGTCTGGAAGTAGACCGACAGGCTCATGGTCCCCGAGCCAGTCGAGGTCGATTGCATGTAGATCATGTCCTCGACCCCGTTGACCTGCTGCTCCAATGGAGCAGCGACGGTCTCGGCAATGGTCTCGGCGCTCGCCCCCGGATAGGTCGCCGAGACCACGACTTGAGGCGGAACGATCTCAGGATATTGCGCAACCGGCAGAACCCGCATGGCGATCAGGCCGATGAGCACGATCGCGATGGAGATGACCGAAGCAAAGATCGGGCGGTCGATGAAGAGTTTCGAAATCATGGCCGTGCCCCAGCCGTGGGGGCACTCGGGGTGCCCGTGGTCTGCACGGCCGGAGGATCCACTTGCACCGGCCTGACGGGCTGGCCTGGCCGGACGCGGATCACACCATCGACGATCACCCTTTCGCCACCCTTCAGGCCTTCCTGCACCACCCAGCCCGCTGCGAGTTCAGGGCCCAAGCGGATCGGGCGCGCCTGTGCCACATCGTTCTCGCCAAGAACATAGGCAAGAGGTCCCTGCGGCCCCTGGCTGACAGCCTGCTGCGGGACGACGATCGCATCGGGCAAGGTTATGCCGATCAGCCTCACCCTGACGAACTGACCCGGCAGCAATACATTATCCGGATTGGGAAAGACGGCCCTCGCCTGAATCGTCCCGGTCTGCAGGTCGACTCGTTGGGCTGCCGTATCGATCCTCCCGGTCTGGGAATATTTCGTCTGAGTGGCGAATTGCAGCTCGACCTTCAGATCCTTTTCGGAGAGCGGCTTTTCCCGCCTCTCGTTCAAGACGCGGAACGCCCTGTTTTCCTCATCGGTAAAGGAGAAGTTCACATAGGCCGGATCGATCTGGGAGATCGTGGTCAGAAGCGTCTGCTGTGCCTGGATGAGCGCACCGACCGGCGGCGACTCCAGAGCCGTGATCCCAGTTCCGGGCGCGGTCACCGTCGTGTAGCCCAGATTCAGCTTGGCATGCTGGATCTCCGCTTCGGCGAGCTGGACGCCGGCCCGAGATTGATCCCGCTGGGAACGGGCATCCTGGAGCTGCGCATCTGTGGACACACCGCGGCGAACGAGCTGGTCTACCCGGTTGAAATTCTCCTCCGCTTGGCGGACAGCCGCCTGAGCCTGCAGCAGCTGGGCCTCCGCCCGGCTCAACGCCACCTGATAGGGGGCGGGATCGATCCGGAAGAGCACCTGGTCCTGCGCGACCCGCGCGCCCTCGTCAAATTCGCGTTGGAGGAGGAGCCCGCCGACGCGCGGGCGGACTTCGATATCGCGAAAGCCGGAGACCCGGCCTGCATAGTCTACCGGGTATGGCACTTCGGCCGGCTGGACAACGATGATTCCAACCTGGGGCGTTGGCAACGCGGAAGCCCCCGATGCCTGTTGCGAAGGCGGCTGTTGAGAGCGGAATAGGAAGAAGTAGACGCCTGCCGCGAGAACCAGACCGGCGACCGCGATGAGGAGGATGCGTTTGACCACCTTGCCCTCCATATTTTTTTGAGGCGGGCTGCCCCATCGAAGGAGCCGACCTTCGTCGACGCCAAGGGCGAGCCGTAGGCAGCAGATCTCCGACCTGAAGCATGAACACCTTGGCTGTACGCGAGTTCCGCTGCATTCGGTTTCCGGCCCCGAAAGCACCTGTCGTCAGCATACTGCGGCACTTTAACGTGTGTTAACAAAATATTTCCTTGTGTCGGGTTTCTGACAGACGAACGGCCGCGCTCCGGTATCATTCGCCTCAAACACAGAATGAACACATCGCAGGGGGCACAATCATGGCCATCCGTGCGCTTCCCATATCTTCATAGAAGGTCATGGGCCGTGCCGGACCATGGAGTGCTGAATGAAGAGCAGAAAAAGAAAGCCCACTTCCTCTGAGCCTCGGCGCACAGCCAAGCTCGAGCGGGAACTCAAAGCCATCGAAGCTCAAATCGTACTTCTGGAAAAAGACGCGAACCTGGATCTCGCAACACAGGACCATTTCGTCCTCTGGAGACGGCCGAACCTCTTTGCGCCCTGGCCGTTAGGCCTTCAGCACTAGGCAGAATCCCTTCACCTTTCAGCGTCGGAACGTCTTCGCTCGATGCTGAACCATGTCCTATCTGAACCTCGAGAGCAACTGATGACCACGCGAAAAATCACTCATGCGCCGCCTGACCGGGCACGCGAACTCTTCGACAAACTTCTCGCAACCTCCGACAGCGCCGTCAAAACCCGCGAGCGCCTGTTCGCAGATCTGAGGGAAGAGCTGAAACTTTTAGCAGCTCTTCAGGAGCAGCATCTCCTGCCGGTCCTTCGCCGGCATGAGATGGAGGATCTTGTGCGGCAGGCTATCGACGACAATGAGGAAACCGCTGCGCTTCTGACGGACCTGGAGCGCATGCCCAAGGACAGCGGCGCGTTTCTCAGCAAGGTGGCCGAGCTGAGAACAGTGTTCCAGCAGCATATTCGGGATGACAGGAAGGAACTGCTTCCAGCCGTGCTCAAGGTTCTGAGTGAAGACGAGGCGGAAGCGGTCGTCGAGAAAGTGGAGAATGCAGTGGCAGCGATTGACGAAACGAAGCGGTCTGAAGCCCAGCGCACCCGTGAGCAGATCGAAACGGTCCAAAGCGTGGCCGGCGACCTTGCCGATACCGTGCGCGCAGGAACGAAGAACGCGCAAAGCATCGCCCAGGCGATGCAACAGGTCGTGGAGAACAGCTTCGGAGCGTTCTCTGAATTGGCCCGAAGCTCGACAGGTCAAGCAATGCAGATGTTCAGTCGCTCTGGTGGGGAATCTCGCGGACTCGCCGAAGAGGCATCAGAGAAATTCAAGGCCATGGCCCAATCCAATACGGTCCTGGTGCGAGGCTTCCAAGACGTCTCACGGGAATGGTTCGAGTTAAGTCAGAAACGCCTGCAAACGAATCTCGAGGGGTGGAACGCCCTCGCCCGCTGCCGATCCGTAAACGACCTTGTTGCGGTTCAAAGCTCTCTCATCCGGGACAACCTGGAGCAGACCGTCGACAACAGCCGGCGCATTGCCGAACTTACGATTCAGGTGGCCGACGAAGCGACGCGGACCGCGACGCTCCAGGCGAAGCAGGCGGGACAGCGGGTCAGTCGCGCCGCCTGATTCCGATTGCGCTAAAGATCTCCGAGAGGTCTGAAGCCGGACCTTCCGGCGACCTTTTGCTTCCTGGGTTGACCCGATCCAAAACTTCTCAAGGCCGCGCCGGAGCCGAAGCTCCGGCGCTCTCAACGGCCTTTCACTGCGCGGTGATGCTCGATGTGGTTTCGAGCTTCGTCACGGGCGGCGGGTTCCACTTGCCGGTCAGGGCGTCCGACCGGGGAGCGTAGAGCCGCAGCATTACGTTGAACGGTCCTTTCGGCGCGGGAAGCCAGTTGGCCTCCTTGCCCTGTCCGGGACTTTCGTTCTGCAAGTACAGGTCCAGAGAGCCATCCCCATTGTACTTGAGCGGCATCCAGCTGCTCAGGGCGAAGCGGTTGAGGCTGTTCGGCACCTGGAAGCCTTCGCTGTCGTAGAGCGTCAGCGACCAGAAGGCCGCGGCCGGCGGGGTCTGGCCCTTCTCGAAGTGGAGCGTGTACTTGTTCGCACCGTCGAGCGGCCGGCCCGTGTCGTCGGCGAGGTTCATGGGATAGATTGCGTCCTCCGGCAGATTGGCTCCGAGCCCGAGCTGCGAAACGATGGCCCGCTTGAGATAATAATTGCCGTAGACGCCCATCGTGTCCGTGTTCATGGACCAGCCATTCGTGACACGGGCGAGCGTCCTGACCTTCCATTCCATGAGCTTCTGAGCGGTCTCCGGCGCGGCCTCGAGCGCCTTTCTGACGACCGGATCGATCTTCTCGGCGTCAAAGCTCTTGCCCGCCTCGATACCGATCTGCTTCATGCGCGCGATGATCGGCTCATCGGTCAGATGGGGGCCGGCGAGCTTCAGGAGGTCCGCCGCATAGGCGAAGTACCTCAGCGGCGGCATCGTATCGACCTGCACCTTTGGCGGCGTCTTCATGTCGATATTTGGATCGATCTTCACCTCGGGAGCCTTCGGGGTCTTCCCCCATTCGGACAGGGGCGTGATCTTGTAGCCTGCCTGGATATTGTGAACCGCATCGTAATCGGCCGGTCCGTCTGTCTTGGTGCGGCCGATGATCCACACGATCGGCGTCGGGGCATCGATGCGCTGCGTGCCGGCGGGCAGGCGGAACTCGTCGAAGCGCTCGCGCAGATCGGGCCGCCAGGTGGCTGGCGCGATCAGATACTCGCCGGCCTTGGTTCCTGTGGTGCGCCAGCCCGGTGAGGCGAACACATCCGTCCACATGTCGAGCATCGGCAACAGGTAGTAGCGACCGCCCGTATCCGGCACCGAGACCACCATCGGCTCCTTGGTGAGATCCAGGAAGGCCGACGAGTAGAGCGTGTCGAAATTGTAGCGGACCACGCCCTTGTCGTCGCCCGGCGGATAGGTCGGCACGTTGTTGAACATGTTCATCGGACCGCGGCCCGGGACCTTGCCGGGTTCGAGGTTGGTGAACTGCCTGCGCGTCACATCCAAGCTGACGATCGGATAGAAATACACATAGGCCTCGACGGCGATATCCTGGGCCTCCTGCTCGGTGATTGCGAAAGCACTTGTGGTGACTCCGCCGATCCCGACGAGGCTCGCCAGAACCGCCGAGCCAAGGAGACTCCTGGTGTGATTGAGAAGCGGTGACATGGATGGACGCTCCTGAAAGGCACCCACGCATCACGGTGCTGAAGCCAATGGGCCCGCCGCGATGTCGAGGGAGTGAGGTGGCGCGCTGCGATGTTACTGCTGTGGGACGCACCGGTTGCTGGCCTGACGCTCATCGCAACAACAGCTTAGCACGCTCCTCCTTCCAAGCGGATCAGGGCCTTCCCTGAAGATGATGCAGGAAAACCCTGAAAGACGGCCTCACGTGCACCGCGATAGTCCAGCTTTTTCCATAGAACAGACAGATCCAATGAACAGCTATGGCCTATACTCCCGAATGCCGCGTCTATCCGGTCACTGATTTTTCTGGGAGCGGTTCAGGGCGATCGTCCAGCGATGCGGCCAGAAAGCCAGGACCGCGACGACGAACGTGAGCAGAAGGAGAGCCACCATCACCTGAGCCACTCCGAAGATTGGGGCGTCTTTGGCCACAAACCAACTTGTCACGACACCGGCTGCAATCATCAATATCCGAACGATCCAGCTGATCATGAGCGCCTCCACGGGCTCCGCTTCCGGCCCTTCGTTTTCGACAGATTGGTCTTGGGCCAGGACAATATTACGGTGGGCATTCCACACGCGTGTTTGATTTGGATCAATGACGATCCAGTCAAGCTATCAGACCATCTTTTCAGGATACAGGCAAAGCCCCGCCTTTAGAAAGCCAAGCTGCCTAATCCTCACCAAAGTGATGTACTTAATTTAAGTTAACGATCCAAAGGAAGCTCAAGCTTTCCTAAGATTCAGAATACCACCGGAGGAAGCTATGGCCATGAATGTCCAGCATTCCCATCTCCAGAAGGTGTCGAACAGGGACAGGTTTTATTCACCTGATATTCTTCCGCTACTCCAAACGGTTCTGGCTGATCTTGCCGACATCGATGTCGCCTATGAGAAAAACCTCGAGGCCATCAAGCACAGTGAGGCCGACGAAGAGCGCAAAAGCGAGATGATCGCAAGCCTTTGGCACCAGCATCGGGAACGGCGAGCACCTTATATCCAGGAACTCATGACACTGCGGGAGCGGATCGACGCGACCTTCAGCTGAACGGATAGCGAAAGGTATCGCTCCGCTCGCCCTGGATCTCCGACACGGAAAGATTTCTCCATGCGGGCAATGACTCTGCATAGGACGCGCACGCCCTTGATCTGCGAGGAGCGTCCGCTGCCCTCGCCGGCCACGTATGAGA
Source organism: Microvirga sp. GN3 (assembly GCF_055792825.1). Lineage (NCBI taxonomy): Bacteria > Pseudomonadati > Pseudomonadota > Alphaproteobacteria > Hyphomicrobiales > Methylobacteriaceae > Microvirga > Microvirga sp. GN3. Next base: position 8,893 of record NZ_JBVVAK010000010.1, on the reverse strand, counting down.
TTCGCGTCGCGGTGGAAGCCTGTGCCGTTTGCCGCACCGACCTCCACGTCATCGACGGAGATCTGCCCAATCCCAAGCTTCCCATCGTTCCCGGCCATGAAATCGTGGGACGGGTCGATGCCCTCGGAGCAGGTATCACCAATCGCGTCCTCGGCGAGCGTGTTGGAATCCCCTGGCTTGGCCACACCTGCGGACGTTGCTCCTATTGCGTCTCAGGCCATGAGAACCTCTGCGACGATCCGCTGTTTACGGGCTATACCCGTGACGGTGGGTTTGCATCCTACGTAATTGCCGATGCGGCCTACGCCTTCGAGATGCCGGACGATGGCGATCCCGTTGCTCTCGCTCCCCTGCTCTGCGCCGGGCTGATCGGCTGGCGCTCCCTCGTCGCCGCCGGACCGGGAGAAAGGATTGGCATTTTCGGCTTCGGAGCAGCGGCCCATATCGTCACCCAGATTTGTCTCTGGCAAGGTCGGCATGTCTTCGCTTTCACGCGCCCGGACGATGTCGCGTCACAAGACTTCGCGCGCTCGCTCGGCGCGGTCTGGGCTGGCGGCTCCAATCAGGAACCGCCCGAGCGACTGGATGCGGCGATCATCTTCGCGCCCGTCGGCGACCTTGTGCCACAAGCGCTCCAGGCGGTGCGAAAGGGCGGGCGCGTCGTCTGCGGCATCCACATGAGCGATATTCCGCAGTTTCCCTACCGACTCCTCTGGGAGGAACGTCAGATCCTGTCGGTCGCGAACCTGACCCGACAGGATGCCCGCGACTTCCTGTCTATCGCGCCAAGGGCGCAGATCAGAACGCAAACGGCGCGCTATCCGCTGGAGGCCGCCAACGTGGCTTTGGCGGATCTTCGATCAGGACATCTGCAGGGCGCAGCCGTTCTGGTGCCTTGATGCGAAGCCGAACAACAGAGTTGCAGGGCGCATATCTCGTGTCGCCACAAGGAGAACTCCATGCTCCAGAACATCCACAGCATCCTGATCGGCATCACCGAGGAAGGAGATCCCGAAGAGAGACCCTCCGCTCTGGCCTATGGACTCTCGCTCGCCCAGGAGGCGAGCGCCCATGTGACGGTCCAGGCCGCATCGCTGAAACTGACGCTCACGCATGCTTTCATCAGCAGCATCGCGGAAGATCTCGTCGCCGCTGAGAACCGCCGGCTGGATGCTCTTGCGAATGCCGTGGCGGACACATCCCAGCGCGCTGCCGCCGCATCGGGCGTCGCCTGTACGACCCAGGCGCCGCAATTGGCCTATCTCGATCTGGTCAAAAGCTTCACCTCCCTCGCCAGAACTCATGACCTGACGGTTCTTGATTCCGAACCGATTTCCCTTGCCGTCGATCGGGGGCTGATCGAGGCAATACTCACCGAGAGCGGCCGTCCTCTCGTCGTCGTGCCTCCTGGCCGAGAAGCTTTTGCGGGAAACAGGATTGTCGTGGCGTGGGATGGCAGTGCCAAGGCAGCCCGTGCGCTCAATGACGCTCTGCCACTATTTAGAGCCGCCTCGGAGGCCGAGTTGGTCAGCGTCACTAGCGAGAAGGATCTGGCCCATACGGAGCCGGGATCGGAAATCGTTCCGCATCTCACGTGGCACGGCATCAATGTAAGCGTCCTAAATCTGCCTGCCTTGGATGGCGATGTCGCCGAAACGCTGCGCAACCATGTCCGTCTGACGCGCGCCGACATGATCGTCATGGGCGCCTATGTGCATTCGCGTCTGCGCGAGTTGCTTCTGGGCGGCACGACACAATCGCTGCTCAAAAATAGCCCGGTGCCCCTTTTCCTCTCTTACTGAAAGGTTGGCCTGCAAAAGGACATCCTCAGCGCAGCCTAGCCCTGAATGGAATTCAGATAGGCGATAAGATCGTTGATCTGGGCCGGATCGAGCTGGAACTGGGGCATGGAGGGATGCCCCGTCGTGATCCCCTCCGCGAAGGCTTCGGCCAGATCTTCGATGGGATAACGGGTATGCAGCGTCCGAAACGGCGGCGCCTCGGGAACAGGGCTGTCCCCTATACGGCCAATGGCGTGACATTGGGCGCAGTTGGTCTGAGCGAAGGCCAACCCGCGCTGAATACGCCCGGACTGGGCCATGATCGTCGAGGATCCAAGGACGAGGGCAACGCAGCAGAACGCCAGACGCCTCACAATCGGCGCCCTTCCGCTGGCGACGGTTCAGCATTTCGGACCGAGACGACCTCGAACGTATAGGGCTTGTCGTCCTCATCCTGGATGGTGACGTATTCGCCTTCAACAAAACGGTGCTGGTTGAGCCGATAGCCTGCCTCCTCATCGCCGGCCCGGTCCTGGTTGTAGTCGATCATCCAGGTCGCTCCGCCGGCTCCGCCCGATCGATGCACCAGAACGCCCTGCCGCTCGCCCTCGTCGGCCCAGAAGCGGCGAACCCGGCAGAGAGCTCGTTTGCGCGCCCATTCCTCTTGGTCCAGCCGCCCCTCCTCATCGAGAGGCGCGGTCAGCTCGTAGCCATAACGCGCACTGCCTTCCGGGAACTGCTTGCTGCGGGCGAGATGAAGCGTGATGTGGTGGAGCAATTGTCCCTCCCGAATCCAAGCGGGTCCCTCATAGGCCTGACCAATGTGGCAAAGCTTAGAGTTGGATCGTTCTGCTGCTTCGATTCTAATCAATAATACGCTGGGTGAGGAGCGGGAAACGTCGATTTCCAACTCCTCGCACCCGATATGCTTCGCCGGATCGTCTACTCTCGCGCTTCATCCATCAAGGACTGCCGGATGCGCCGGATGATGACGGCCTTTGCCTTTTTGTCGGCAGCCGCCTCGAGAGCGCCGTCGATCTCGAGAAGCAGCTCCGCATAATCGTTGTGCCAATCACGATGTCCGGCACTTGTGCCAGCAAGGCGCTGCTCCCGACGCTCGACACGAACGGCTCTTTCTCCCGTCAGATCATAGACATCGTCGATCTCAGGGATCGTTGCATGAGGGACCTGGCCGAGATCGTCGAGAGATGATTGCAGCGCCTTCAGGGCAGGATCCTCACCGTGGACAAGGAAGACCCCTCGTCGGACCGGAAGCCGGTCCGACAACCAGGCTTTCAGCTCCGGCCCATCCGCATGGCCGGAATAAAGATCCAGGGTCCGCATGCGGGCGCGAACTTTGATCTCCTCGCCGTGGATCCTGACCTTCGAGGCACCGTCCTGCAGTATCCGTCCGAGGGTCCCTTGAGCCTGGAACCCGACGAAGAGCACGGTTGCCTCGTCCCGCCAGAGCCATGCCTTCAGGTGATGGCGTATCCGGCCCGCCTCGCACATGCCACTTGCCGCGATGATGATGTGAAAACTGTGAATGCGGTCAATGGCCTTGCTCTGCTCGACACTCTCAGTAAAGCGGACCCACCGCGAATCCAGGGCCTGCACCAGATCGGAGCCGTTCCTGAGCTCACCGGCATGCTGCTTGAAGATAGCGCTGGCTTTAGAGGCCAACGGAGAGTCGATGAAAATCGGAATATCCGGCAATTCGCCCGCTTCCATCAGCTCCATCAGATCGACGAGGAGCTCCTGCGTTCGCTCCACTGCGAAGGACGGGATGAGGAGAGCCCCGCTCGGATGCATGGCCGCGCGGACCTCGTCGCGAAGCATTCGCCGCCGACGCTCAATGGTTGTTCCGGCCCGATCCGTGTCGCCGTAGGTGGATTCGAGAACCACATAATCGAGATCGCGCGGCCCGTCCGGATCCAGCTGCAGAAGCTTGTGATCGGGCCCGATATCGCCGGAAAACAGAAGGCGGACCGGCTTTTCCTTGTCACCGGATTTCACCTCGACCTCGATGGAGGCCGAGCCCAGCAGATGGCCCGCATTCCAGTAGCGTGCCTGAATGCCCGGAGCAACCGGCTGCCAATGGCCGTAAGGCACAGTCCGAAATTGTTCGAGAGAGGCAAGCGCATCCTCCGCCGTATAGATGGGCGAAACGGTCGGCATGCCCCGGCGACTGTTGCGCCGGTTGAGCTGATTGACCTCGATCTCCTGGATATATCCGGAATCCGGGAGCATGATGGATGCCAGATTCGTCGTCCCGGCTGTTGCATAGATCGGCCCGTCGAAGCCTGCCTTCACGAGTTTCGGCACGAGACCGCTATGGTCGATATGGGCATGGGTGAGGCAGAGCGCGTCGATGCCGGCCGGGCGGAACGGGAAATGCTGATAATTGAGTTCCCGCTCGGATTTGGATCCCTGGAACATCCCGCAATCGATAAGGACGCGGGCCGCCTCCGTCTCGAGCAGGAAACAGGAACCTGTGACGGTTCGGGCGGCACCATAGAAATGAAGGCGGAGCGACAAGGAAGCCTCCCTCATAAATTGAAGACTGCACCAGAAAGATCACCTCCCTGTATATCACACCTGTGCGGCCCGGATTGATCTATCCCAAAGCAGCTCGAAGCAAGCCGCTCTCGCTGCTCTGACACAGAGATCAAAGGGCGAGATGCGCGACCTCTTCAATCGTCCAGAGCGTCCTATCGGGCGAGGACCCGCGCGGCCTCCTTCGTTGTTCCGACAGCCTGCGAAACTCTTCCAACCGCGGCGGATATGGCCCCGATATTGGTGGCGATAAGCGTCACGGCCTGAGATGTATCCTGCATGTTGGACGACATTTCTTGCGTGACTGCGCTTTGCTCTTCGACCGCAGTTGCCGTTCCGATCACGTGATTTCGCATGGTTTCAACGGAGTCGCGGATTTTCGTCAATGCCTCGACAACGCCATTCGATACGCTCCGAACGGCATCGATTTCCGTGGAGATTTGCTCGGTCGCCCGCGCAGCCTGGGATGCCAGGTTCTTCACTTCGCTCGCAACCACCGCAAATCCTCTCCCGGCCTCGCCGGCCCGGGCGGATTCGATCGTCGCATTCAGAGCCAGGAGGTTGATCTGCCCGGCGATGCTCTGGATGAGGCTGATGATACCCCCATCGCCTCTGCCGCGGACGAAAGTTTGTCGGTATATTCGTTTGCGCTTCTAGCCTCGGCGAACGCGACATCGGTCGCCGTGCGAGAGGTCGCCATGCTCTGGGCGATTTCGCGCACCGAAGCGGCCAATTCCTCGGCGGCGGAGGCCATCATCTGAACATTGCTGGATGTTTCGGCCGCGGCCTGGTTCGCGGAACGCGCCTCCTGGGTAGAAGCGCCGACAGCAGCGTCGATTTCACCGAAGTTGGTCTCGATCATGCCCCTTAGATTGATCAGCAGGCTGACCTGCTGTGTCACATCGGTTGCATATTTCATGACTTTGTAGGGGCGCCCGCTTGCATCGAGGATCGGATTATAGCTGGCCTCGATCCAGATCTCCCGCCTGCCCTTGCCGATCCGTTTGTACTGGGCTGCCTGGAACTCTCCATTCTTCAACCGGCGCCAGAACTCCAGATATTCCGGACTGGTCCGCATCCCTGGCTCCACGAACATGCTATGATGCTTGCCCTGAATTTCCGGAAGGGTATACCCGACAGCCGTGAGAAAATTCGCGTTCGCATCGAGAATATGTCCATCGAGATCGAACGAGATCACAGCCTGCGATTTTCCAATCGCCTCGACCTGCCCCTTCAGTTCCGCCTGCTCCTCCATCTGCTTCGTAATATCCGTCGCGAATTTGACGATCTTGAAAGGCCTGCCGTCGCGACCAAGCAGAGGGTTGTAGCTGGCTTCGATCCAAACCTCCTTGCCGCCCTTGCCAAGACGCTTGTAGCGCGACGCCTGATACTCTCCAGCCTTCAGTCTCCTCCAGAACTCGGCATAGGCAGCCGTCTCGCGAAACGCTGGTTCGACGAACGTGCTGTGATGTTTGCCTTGAATTTCGGGAAGAGAGTAGCCGACCGTGCGGAGAAAGTTCTCATTGGCCGTAATGATTGTCCCATCGAGATTAAACTCAATAACGGCTTGAACCCTATTGAGAGCCTCAAGTTTAGCCTTGATTTCAAATTGCGATTGAGACAATAAACCCAACATAACCTTCCCTCCGGAACGCAAGACCCGATAAAAATAACAATAAGATTGCGCACAACCTCCTCTTTCATGGTGGAGCGAAATGCATAACAAGCTGTAAGCGGCAAATTAAGTATTTGTACTTACCCATCTTTTGCATCTTCCACTTATTCACTGCAGCAACATATTATTGTCGGTCCACGACTTGTTCTGCCCTGTGACGTGATGATGGAACGATGATCGGGCTTTGCGCCCCTGTTGAAACACGACAGCTCGCACTGCCGGTGTCGACCATGATCTAGACCAAATTGGAATCGATCCTTTGATCGAGCACCGTGTAAAACAAAAGCGCCTGTCACTGTATGACAGCTATCAGCCTTCGAATGAGGGCCAAAATCTGGGAGGTTGAGATGCCGGCTCGTACGTCCTCCACGTCCAAGGGGAGCCGCAAATCTCAACCGACGACGCTGCCGGCCCTGATGGCCAATCCGACGATAGTGAGCGACTCGATCTCGGCGCCAACCGTTTCGCTCGAATCCTGGGACGACGCAGAGCTCCATCAACTCCGGGATGCCCTCGACCACACCACCCATGCCGGTCTTGCGCGCCTGACCGCAGGCCTGTCGCCGGCCGCCATTGTCGACGCATTCATGGACTGGACCGCGCACCTTGCCATCTCTCCGGGCAAGCAGGTCGAACTCGCCACGAGAAGCGCTCGCAAATGGGCCCGGCTGATGCAGTTCGCCTCCCGGTGTGCGATCGATGGCGGCACAGGTGAGCCGTGCATCGAACCGCTACCTCAGGATCGCCGCTTTATGGAAAAGGAATGGCAGCGATGGCCATTCAATCTCTTTCAACAAAGCTTCCTGCTGCAGCAACAATGGTGGGACAACGCCACGACCGATATCGATGGCGTCACCAAACAGCATCAGGCGGTCGTCGAGTTCATAATGCGTCAGATCCTCGATATGGCCTCCCCGTCGAATTTCATCGCAACCAATCCCGTCGTGCAGCGGCGCATTCTGGAAACGGGTGGGCAGAACCTTGTTCAGGGTCTTCGCAATTTCCTGGACGATTGGGAGCGGATCGTCCGCTCGAAGCCTCCGGCCGGCGCAGAGACCTTCCAGCCCGGATGCGACGTGGCCATCACACCCGGAAAGGTGATTTGTCACAACAGTCTTATCGAACTGATCCAATACAATCCGACGACTGAGAAGGTTCGGCCGGAGCCGATCCTGATCGTGCCGGCCTGGATCATGAAATACTACATTCTGGATCTTTCGCCCGAAAACTCACTGGTTCGCTATCTCACCGACCAGGGCTTCACGGTGTTCATCATCTCCTGGAAGAACCCGAGTGCAGAGGATCGCAATCTCGGCCTTGACGACTACCGGAAGCTCGGAGTGATGGCGGCGCTCGATGCGGTGAATGCCGTCGTGCCCGATCAAAAAGTTCATGCGGTCGGGTACTGTCTCGGCGGTACGCTTCTCTCCATCGCCGCAGCCGCCATGGCCCGGGATGGCGACAAACGTTTGGCAACGCTGTCGCTCCTGGCGGCGCAGGCCGATTTCCGCGAGGCCGGCGAGCTCACTCTGTTCATCAACGAGAGCCAACTTCACTTCCTCGAAGATCTGATGCGAAGCCAGGGCTATCTCGACACCCGGCAGATGGCCGGCGCCTTCCAGCTTCTACGCTCGAACGACCTGATCTGGTCGCGACTCATTCGGCATTATCTGATGGGCGAGCGCACGCCCCTGAACGATATCATGGCCTGGAACGCCGACGCGACACGTATGCCCTATCGCATGCATGCGGACTACCTGCGACAGCTCTTCCTCAACAACGACCTGGCCGAAGGACGCTTCCAGGTCGACGGTCGTCCCATCGCCATCAGCGATATTCGCGTCCCTATCTTTGCAGTCGGCACCGAGCGGGATCACGTGGCACCATGGCGTTCCACGTTCAAGATCCATCTGCTCGCCGACACCGACGTGACATTCCTTCTCACTACCGGCGGGCATAACGCCGGTATCGTGGCCGATCCGAACAGAACCGGTGGACACTTCCAGGTGCTGACGCGGTCCGCCGTCGGTCACTACCTGGATCCTGACACGTGGATCAAGATCGCGCCTCGTTTCGAGGGCTCATGGTGGCCGGAATGGATCCGCTGGCTGGATTCGCATTCGGGCGAACTCACGGATCCGCCGATGTTGGGAGCGCCGGCCCTGGGCTACCCTGCCCTCTGCGATGCACCCGGCACTTATGTGCTGAAGGCGTGATGCCTCCATCGTTTTCAGGACGTTGCCGCTTGATAGGGATACGTCAGTGACATCTCAGATCTGCATTCGCCGATAAGAGCGCTGCGGCTGGCGGGTCGTAGCGCCAGGTTCGAGGATCCCGATTTTCCTTGACGAGGAAAGCGCTCCATTTTGCAAGTTTGAATATCAGTCAGTGCCTGTGGAGAACGAGGGTCTCGACGTCCAGGACGCAAAATTGTTCTCCTGGTCCGACGAACTTGGGGTCGTCACGCCCGGCCACAGGTCCCGCCTGATGCCCCAGGTCAGATTGAGGAGTGTATCCATGAACGGCGCAGAATTGCTTGTATCCGCTTTGGAGAACGAAGGCGTGGACCGGATCTTCGGAGTTCCCGGAGAAGAGAACCTCGACCTTGTCGAGGCGCTGCGACAATCCTCCATCGAACTGGTGCTGACCCGCCACGAGCAAGCGGCGGCGTTCATGGCGGCGACGCATGGCCGGCTGACCGGTCAGCCAGGGGTCTGCCTGTCCACGCTTGGCCCGGGCGCGCTCAACCTTACCACGGGCGCGGCCTATGCGCTGCTCGGCGCGATGCCGATGGTCATGATCACGGGCCAGAAGAGTATCCTGAGCCGGAAACAGGCGCGCTTCCAGATCGTGGACATGGTCGCGACCATGACGCCGCTGA